>JAFGGH010000037.1 GCA_016930645.1 Sedimentisphaerales bacterium | reverse complement strand
TGTTATCCTGTCAAGAAAAACATCCTGTCAGTGAAATCAGCGAAATCAGCGTCTGAGAAAATAACTTTATTTTACAAAACGAACCCAATTTTGTGGATTTTTAGCTCAAAAACAAAGATTCAAAGCCAAAACGAACCCAAACAAAGCCAATTCAAAGCCAAACGAACCCAAAACAAACCCAATTTTCACCCGCCTCAGGCGGGCAAACCCAATATTTGGCTTTCGAGAAAGGAAAAAATCTGTGTTTATCAGTGTTAATCAGTGTCTGAAATTAAAACTCTGTGGCAAATGATTATTCAACATATTTCAGGGGGTCGGGTAGGCCTGCTTCGGCGAAGCCTTTTAGGCGAAGTCGGCAGGAATCACACCTGCCGCAGCTTCTGCCTGCTTCATCCGGGTCGTAGCAGCTATGAGTCAGGCTGTAGTCAACGCCTAACTCGGTACCTGTCTTTATAATCCGGCCTTTGGTCATTTCAATTATCGGGGTATGGATTTTATATACTCCCTTGCCCTGGACAGCGGCGGCGGTGGCGAGGTTGGCCGTATTTTCAAAAGCATTGATAAACTCGCCCCGGCAATCGGGATAGCCGCTGTAATCGGTTGAGTTTACGCCGATGAAAATATCGAAGGCCTTAAGGACTTCCGCCCAGGCCAGGGCATAGCTAAGGAAAATTGTGTTGCGGGCAGGAACATAGGTCTGCGGGATGTTATTGGCTGATTCGAGGTCAGCCCTGTCCTTAGGAACATCAATCGAAAAATCCGTCAGCGCCGAGCCGCCAAACGAGCCCAGCTCGATATCGATAATCCTGTGCTCTTTGACGCCTATTGAGGCGGCTACCTTGCGGGCGGAATTTAGCTCGATTTGGTGTCTCTGGCCGTATCTGAATGTAAGGGCGTAGCAATCGTAGGATTTGCTTTTTGCTATGCCTAAAGTCGTAGCCGAATCCAGTCCGCCGCTTAAGAGAACAACCGCTTTTTTATTCTGCTGCCGCATATTCTGTGCCTTGTAAAAATAACAGGATTTTATTATACTGTAAACAAGATATGTTTCGAGGAATTAAATGGCAGATAAGCCTGAATTAGAATTGTTCGACAATCCGCAGCCCGGCAGGGATTATGTTATTACCATCCGCTGTCCGGAGTTTACGAGTCTCTGTCCGAAAACCAGTCAGCCGGATTTCGGCGAAATTACAATCGAATACTGCCCCGATAAGCTTTGTATCGAATTAAAAAGCCTGAAATTTTATATGCAAAGCTATCGCAATAAAGGTATATTTTACGAGGCTTTGACTAACGAGATACTCGATGACCTGACGGCTGTATGCAGGCCGCGATGGATGAAGATTACTTCAAGGTTTACACCACGCGGCGGCATCAGTACGGATGTCTTCGCCGAATATAAAGCAAACACAAAATAAAGAGGTAAGAAAATGGCAATTACGTTTCACTGTAAATTCTGTAATAAAAAAATCGAAGCCAAGGAAAGTGCGGCGGGCAAATGGGGGCAGTGTCCCTCCTGCCACAACAAGATATACGTACCCAATCTCAATGTCGATATCAGTGACCTTAAGTTTGCTCCGGTCGATGAAAAGGAAGAGAGAAGAAAAAAACAGCTTATGGCTGAGACTTTTGCACTTAACCAGGAGATTTTAAAGGAAAAAGAAAAACCCGAAGAAAATGGAAATCCGGTTATGCCGTCATCAACAAAACCGCTGGATTTCGGCGAATTCGATGAAGACAAGCTTTATGGAATCATAGTTAGTTATCTTCGTCTAATGGCTGACGCCGAACTGGATGAGGCCAAAAAACATTTGGGCACCATCAGGGCTTCCGGCGAAACATCCCTGAAGCTGATAGACCGTATCGCCCTTGCCGATATCCCGGAAGCCGAGCTTTCCGACATACCGCCCCAGGTATTAGCAGGGCTAATCAGAACTCTTCGCTCGCAAATCTCATAAACAAATAAGGGAACTCTATAAATTGGTGTGTAAATCCCGTCGCTTGCGCTCGGGGCTTGTACAGGTGCGCTCGGGGCTTGTAACAGGTGCGCTCGGGGCTTGTACAGGTGCGCTCGGGGCTTGTAGTTTGTAACTTTTTTAGAGGTCGCCTTTAGTAATGTTTCACGTCCGGTAAAATCGGCTGTGAGGAGTCGAACTTGCCGACAGTCTTATTTTTTTGCGGAAAATCCACACCTGTTTTTTGCCGATATCTTAAATGCTACGTATATTTTAATAGAAGGGTTATCTGGAGGATAACACCGCTTTGATGTAGTTAAAACTCGGAGACTATGATGAGCAACGCCCCTGTAATAGTGCATGTTACCCACGAGACCGTCCAGAAGATTGGCGGTATCGGGGCAGTTCTAAAGGGATTCTTCACCTGTCCTGCATACCTGAACTTCACCGGCCGTTCCATAATCACAGGCCCGGTGTTTGAAAGAGACCTGCCGGTATCGAAAAGACTCGGTGACGACGGCCATCTTCTTTTTTCATCAGCCGATGGTGTAGCCAATACTGAATATGCGCCGGTCTTTTCAGAGCTTGAAAATATCTATAACGCAAGGATAATTTACGGTACAAGAACTTTCACCGATGAGCAGACCTGCATCCAAAGCGACCCGGAAGTTATACTCGTAGATGTTACCCGTATGCACCCTGAGCCGGTAAACGAATTGAAGAACGCCCTGTTCGAGCATTTCGGTATAGAATCCAACCGACATGAGCACATCTGGGAATATGAGCAGTATATCCGTCTTGCGGCTATTGTCCCTTCGATACTCAAAGTGATGGGGCTCGGCAGCGATACGATAATCGCCGCTCATGAATGGATGGGAATGCCGACCGCATTGTCGGCTATGTGCGACAGATATGCGGATTTTCGTACCGTATTTTACGCTCACGAGGTCGCCACGATACGTAAAATAATCGAGGAACACCCTGGTCACGATACCGCTTTCTACAGTGTGCTTAGATATGCACACAACAATAATAGATACCTCATTGACATTTTTGGCGACCAGAGCGAATACTTCAAACATCAGCTTGTCGAGGCATCGCAGTATTGTCACGCTATCTGCGCAGTGGGTGATTATGCCGCGAAGGAACTGCGTTTTCTTTCAGCGGGATTTTCCAATCACCCAGTTGAAGTCGTTTATAACGGCGTACCGGCTTACGAGAGCGGGCTACAGCAAAAAACCGACTCGAAGGAAAAACTCCGGCAATACTGCCGTAATATTTTAGGTTTTAAGCCCGATTACATATTCACACATGTTACCCGTCTGGTAGTAAGTAAAGGTTTATGGCGTGATTTGCAGATTCTCGAAAACATAGATAAGCAGTTTGTGTCCGAAGGCAAGACTGCCGTTTTATTCGTACTGTCAACCGAAGTCGGCAGAAAAACCACCGAGCAAGTACAAATTATGGAATCTGCTTACGGCTGGCCGGTGGCGCATAAAGAAGGCTGGCCTGACCTGTCGGGCGGTGAAACTAAATTTCACTTTCTGGTTCAGCGTTTCAACGCACGAAGCAGAAACGTCAAAGCGGTATTCATCAATCAATTCGGATTCGACCCGGCAAGCTGCGGCAGGAGTATGCCACAGGATATGAAATTCGAGGATATACGCCGCGGCAGTGATGTTGAATTCGGCCTGAGCACATACGAGCCTTTTGGTATCTCACATCTTGAGCCTTTGACTTACGGAGGAATATGTGTGCTTTCAAGTATCTGCGGATGTGCAGGCTTCATTAAAAAAATAACAGAAAATAACATTCCGGAAAACATAATCATCGCAGACTATACTCAGTCGGATATCCCGGACTCCGAATACAAAAACATTGAACGCACCGCATTAAAACGGGTTGAAACCATAAAGGGGCGCGAACTCGCCGAGGAAATTTTAAAAAGACTTAACAAGAACAGCGAAATGGCGATTGAGCAGTTAATTCGAAGCGGCTATGACCTCGCTTCCAAAATGAGCTGGCAGAGGATAATCAGCGACTTCGTCCTGCCCGCACTAAAGCAGGCACTGTCATCAACCCTCAAAAAGCTGCCCGCATGGTAAGACCATTGTTCTTTAGAAAACCAAAGGAACATTAGA
Organism: Sedimentisphaerales bacterium; assembly: GCA_016930645.1. GTDB lineage: Bacteria > Planctomycetota > Phycisphaerae > Sedimentisphaerales > Anaerobacaceae > JAFGGH01. The sequence continues at coordinate 20,535 of JAFGGH010000037.1, read as the reverse complement.
AAAATCCAAAGTTAGATTCGTGAACCGTTCATCGTTCGCGCTGCTCGTATCTGGCTATCAGGATATCCGGTTATCAGGTAGTCCCGATTTATATCGGGATCAGGAAATCAGGCCAATAGGAGGTTGGTTTACTCGTTTCCCTGATATTCTGATTTCCTGATGACCTGATAATCTATATCGAGCCGCGAAACCGCAATCGTATAACGTTCTTTCTCGGTATTTCGAGTTTACCCCAATGTTCCATTACTTATCAAAAATTCAATAAATTGGCAGTTGCAAAAATTTCATCTCCAGAGTATAATAATATACAATGAATAAAGAAGAATACACGGATGATTTAGCCTTTGAAGTATGATCGAAGTAAAAGTATATTACGACCGGGCAGGAAAGTCGCTTACCGTCTGGTTCGGCAATCCACAGGATGAGCATATCTGCCAAGAGACCGGCAATGAAGTAGTTTTGATGAAAGATAAAGCAGGTCAAGTCATCGGCTTTGAAAAACTGAATTTCCTGGGTACAACACCTCAGCCGATACGGATTGCTTTTGAAACAGCGGAAGTTTGAACATAGTTTACAACCCAACTACTGTTGAACCTATTCGTTTTGCTTCGATAAGCAATGCTACTTTTTTATATTGTACCGTCTAAAATCTGATCTGTTGGCTTCGCTGTTCTGTAGGTTGACGGTATGGCCTCTTGCGGTTAAGCTTTGTGTCGTGAAAAAGCAACGAAAAAAACCAATAATCGGAATTTTGGGCGGTATCGGGTCGGGTAAAAGCACAGTCGCCGGTGAATTTGCCAGGTTCGGCTGTGCTGTAATCGATGCCGACAAAATCGCCCATAATCTTCTGCAGGAGCCTCCAATAAAAGACAAGGTCGTTTCACTTTTCGGCGCTGGCTTACTCGACACAAACGGGAATATCGACCGGCAACGTTTGGGAGAAATTGTTTTCAGCAATATGGAAAAGCTGTCTCTGCTGACAGATATGATTCATCCGCCAGTTTTAGACCGTACAGCGCTTCTCATCGAACAATTTCAGCATGATGATTCCGTCAAGGCCATTGTCTTAGATATGCCTTTGTTAATGGAAGTCGGCTGGGATAAACGCTGTGATACACTGATTTTTGTCGAGTGTGACCGCCAAAAAAGGGTCCAAAGGGCCAAAAAAAGCGGGATTTTTAACGAAAATCAGCTAAAATTTCGAGAAAATTTTCAAATTTCTCTGGACAAGAAGCGAAACATCGCCGAAAATACCATTGATAACAATTCCGGATTAATGGCTTTGGCCAGACAAGTCAGTGAACTCTTCCCAAAGGTTGTTAGAAGTAACTGACCTGGCAATATCAGAAACAACTTATTTCGGGTAGAAAATTTTAATACTAACTATTAAGTATTCCAAAGTAAACGACAAACAAACCTCGTATTTCCTTAAGGTATTTTATTCGAACCCTTATACAAAAGGACTAAAAAGAAGGAGTTATTATGGCTAAGTCAGCCGCAAAAACAAAGAAAACCACCAAAAGAAAAGCAAAAAACGACAAAAAGGCTAAAGAGACGGAAACCGAAGAAGCTGAACCTGTAGTTGAAGAAGCATCTACAGCCACAGAAACAGCAGACACCGCCAAACAAAAGGCAGACGCCAAAAAGGCCGAAGAAGAATCCACTCACGAAAAATACGAACGCATCAAAAAAGGCAACCTCTACCTTACCGATTTGCAGAGACTGACGGTTACCGATCTGCACGATGTAGCCAAAAAAGAGGGTATATCCGAATACAGCGCTATGAAGAAACAGGATTTAATCTTTAAAATCCTGAAAGAACGTATTCGCCAGAATGGTCTGATGTACGGTGAAGGAGTCCTTGAGGTGCTACCGGACGGCTACGGCTTCTTGAGAAATCCTGATTATAATTATCTCTCCAGTCCGGATGATATTTACGTTTCACCTTCTCAGATAAAACGCTTCGGCCTCAGAACAGGCAACGTCGTATCCGGCCAGATTCGCCCGCCAAAAGACTCCGAGAAATACTTCGCTCTTTTGAGGGTCGAGGCCATCAATTTCCAGGATCCTGATATGCTGGCTGACAAGACGGTTTTCAGTGACCTGACGCCGCTTCACCCTGAAGACAGGTTTATTCTGGAGACAACTTCTGAAGAGCTGAACATGCGTATCATCGATTTGGTAACGCCGGTCGGCATGGGACAGCGTGGATTGATTGTCGCTCCGCCGAGAACCGGTAAAACCGTCCTGCTGCAAAAAATCGCAAATGCCATCAGCACAAACTATCCGGATGTTAAGCTTATTGTCCTGCTGATAGACGAGCGTCCCGAAGAAGTTACCGAAATGGAACGTAAGACAGCCGATGACGTCGAAGTTATCAGCTCGACATTCGATGAGCCTGCCGCACGTCATTGCCAGGTAGCCGAAGTCGTTATCGAAAAGGCAAAACGTCTCGTCGAATATGGCGTAAATGTAGTCATACTTCTCGATTCCATTACAAGACTGGCAAGGGCATACAATACCGAGATGCCGCATTCAGGCAAGATTCTGACAGGTGGTGTTGACGCCGGCGCGATGCAGATGCCCAAGAAATTCTTCGGTGCCGCCCGAAACGTCGAGGAAGGCGGCTCACTGACAATCTTTGCAACAGCCCTGATTGACACCGGCTCGAAAATGGATGAAGTTATCTTCGAGGAGTTCAAAGCTACCGGTAATATGGAGCTGCATCTCGACAGGCGTCTCGTTGACCGCAGGGTATATCCTTCTATCGATATCAGCCGCAGCGGCACCAGGCGCGAAGAATTGCTGCTGGATGCGAGAGAGCTGCAATTGACCTATCGCCTGCGAAGGGTTCTCAGCGAGCTTAATCCGGTCGAGGCGATTGAATTGTTAAAGAGCAGGCTGGGCAAATGCCGTACAAACGCGGAATTCCTGCTGACTATGAACATTGACTAAAATGCCCTGATGAGCTTTACTTTACATTCAAGGCAGATTTGAGTAATATAAACTCCGGTGATATATTGCCGGAGTTTTTTTATGTACCACGGGCTTGGATCCCGTGACTGAAAAAAAGAAGCACTGGCAGGATGCCAGCGATACTAAGGAAGAACGAGGGCGAGACGCCCTCGACACATGCGGGCAAGATGCCCGCGACACCCTTTTAAAGGCAGCTTATGGCAGAAGAGCTTTCTAAAGTTTACGAGCCGCGGATAATCGAGCAGCAGGCCAATGAAATCTGGCTCAAGGGTAATTACTTTCACCCCGATGCGGATTCATCAGCCAAATCTTACTGCATCGTCATCCCTCCGCCTAACGTAACAGCACCGCTCCATCTCGGCCACGCTCTGAATAATACGTTGCAGGATATTCTGATTCGCTTTAAGAGAATGCAGGGATTCAATACTCTCTGGATGCCCGGTACAGACCACGCAGGTATCGCCACTCAGACAGTAGTGGAAAAGAGGATTCTTGCTGAAGAAAATAAACGCCGTACCGACTTCGAAAGAGACGAATTCGTCGGGCGTGTCCAGGCATGGAAGGATGAATACGAGGCCTGTATTCTCGGCCAGTTGAAGGCTATGGGCTGCTCCTGCGACTGGGAAAGGACCCGCTTTACGATGGACGAAACTTGCGCAAAGGCCGTTCGCGCCAACTTTTTTAAGCTTTTCAAAGACGGGCTAATCTATCGAGGCAAACGATTGGTCAACTGGGACCCGGCAACACAGACGGTCCTCGCCGATGACGAGGTCGAGCACGAGACAATCCAAGGCCACTTCTGGTATCTGAAATACCCTCTGGTGGAACCGGTTGAATGTGTCGCGGGCGTCCCGCCCGCGGGTAATAATATAAAGAGTGAAAGCGCGGGCAGGCCTGACCCGATCAGTGTCGAGGGGATGCCCGCGACACAATCGGCGACACAACTAATCGAGAAGCGCCAAGGCCGTTATCTGCCCCACTGGTCTGCGGAGGGAACGACATATGCAGTCGTATTCCGATTGGCTGACTCGGTCCCAGATGAAGTTACTGAAAAGTGGCGACTTCAGCGACAGAATATAACCGAGCGTGCCGAACAACAGAAGCGTTCCCTGACACACGCCGAGCAAATTGAGTTACAACGACTTCAATCAGAAAAAATTGAATCTTTCCTTGACGCCGGGCATGGGGAATGCCTCCTGAGAGATGCAAGTATCACCGAAATTATGGACAGTGCACTGAAACATTTTGACGGCGAACGCTATGACCTTATTGCATGGGCTGTTATGCCCAATCATGTTCATGTAATCGTCAGGCCCAGGCCCGGTTATAAGCTGTCCGAGATAGTCCACTCCTGGAAATCATTCGCATCGAAAGAAATCAACCGTCGGCTTGCTCGAAGTGGTTCCGTATGGATGGACGAGTATTATGACCATTTGATCCGTGACGAAAAAGACTTCAGGAACCAGATCAATTATGTTTTGACTAATCCTGAAAAAGCAGGGCTGCAAAATTGGACGTGGTACGGAATGAAAAAAGAGCGCGGGCGAGACGCCCTCGACACACGCGGGCAGGATGCCCGCGACACTGCCCGTGCCACTACAATCGAACATGTTACAGTGGCGACAACCAGGCCGGAAACAATGCTCGGCGATACAGCGGTTGCGATGAACCCTTCCGATCCAAGGGCTAAAGAGCTTATCGGAAAAATGGTAAGACTTCCGATTGTCGGCAGATTGATTCCGATTATCGCTGATGAGCACGTGGTATTGCCTGATGCAAATAGTGAAGATGAAAAGGCTAAATTCTCAACCGGTTTTTTGAAGGTTACTCCCGCCCACGACCCGGATGACTGGGCAATCGGCCAGAGACACGATTTGCCGGTTATCAATGTGATGGCTCCGGACGGTTCAATAAGTGATAAATTCGGCTGGGATGATGCCGGCGAGGATGCGCAATTTCTTTTAGGTATGGACAGGTTCGAGGCCAGAGAGGCTATCGTCGAATGGTTCCGAACAGAGAATCTGCTGGAAGAGACCAGAGAATATGTGCACGAGGTCGGCCATAGCTATCGCAGCCACGTTCCCATCGAGCCGTATCTTTCCGACCAGTGGTATATCGCCGTTAAGAAACCGATTCACGATTTACGAATAACGAATGACGAACATCGATTTGAAACCGAAGAGCGTGATAAAGTAATTTACATTAAGAATACTGATGTTCCCGTGAATTCTTTAGCAGGTTTGGCACTTGGCCCGCTACTTGATGGGCGATTAAGATTTATTCCGGAAAGATACGCAAAGACATATCAAGCCTGGCTGGAAAATCTGCGTGACTGGCCGATTAGCAGACAGCTCTGGTGGGGACATCGAATACCGGTATGGTGGTGCGAGGACTGTGGCAAAACAAGCAGCGGTATGGAAAATGTTACAAAATGCAGTCACTGCAACAGTAATAATATCAAGCAGGACGAGGATGTTCTCGATACGTGGTTTAGTTCGGCGTTGTGGCCTTTTAGTACGCTCGGCTGGACGGGAAATAAAGAACAAGATAACAAAAATAAATTACTGAAAACATTTTATCCGGGCAATGTGCTTTGTACTGCCCGTGAGATTATTACGCTTTGGGTCTCAAGAATGGTGATGATGGGGCAATACTGCGTCGGTGATATTCCGTTCAGCGATGTCTATATCCACGCTATGATTCAGGACGGCGAAGGGCGCAAGATGTCCAAGAGTCTTGGAAACGGCATCGATCCTCTTGTTGCTATCGATTCGCACGGTGCAGACGCTATGCGGTTTACACTTTCCAGTATGACAACTGAAACGCAGGATGTCCGTATGCCTGTTGTTGAGATGGAATTGCCGGATGGCAGAAAGGCAAACACAAGCCCCAAGTTCGACATAGGCAGAAACTTCTGCAACAAGCTCTGGAACGCATCTCGTTTTGCGATGATGAACCTCGAAGGAACAGAGCCTGCCTCTTTTGACGAGGGAAAAATGACACTTGCCGACAGGTGGATACTGTCAAGGCTGGCACGGGCAATAAGCGACACTACAAAACGTCTTGAAAATTATAAATTCTCCGAGCCGATTAACGACCTTTATAAATTTTTCTGGAATGATTTTTGCGACTGGTATCTCGAATGGTCAAAGCCGAGGATGGAAGATACCGAGCAAAAGCCGCTCGTACAAAATGTGCTGGCATTTGTTCTTGACCAGGCTGTCCGCCTGCTGCATCCTTTTATCCCGTTTATCACAGAAGGGATTTTCCAGAAACTTAACGAAATAGTCCCCAAGCGGAAACTGGCTGGCATAGCAGAAGCACCCCCCGCCGACGCTTTGGTGATTGGAAAATGGCCTGCCAGGATTGACAAACTCATAAACGATAAAGCCGAAGCCGATATCGAATACATTCAAACCATAACGCGTGCACTTCGTGATATACGAAGCAACTATAACATAGCGCCGTCGAGGCAAATGACAGCCTCAGCTTCAGCACCAGCCCGGATTGCCGCTATCATAAACGAAAACAATCATCTTATTTGCCGACTGGCAAACCTCGAGGAAATATCGGTCGCCGAACATCTCGAAAAACCCGAAAATTCGGCTACAGCCATTATCGAACAGATGCAGATTTACCTCCACGATGCGGTTGATACACAAGCTGAAACCGAAAGGCTGCAAAAACAAAAAGAGCAAACAGAAAAGCAAAGACAAGGCATAGAAAAGAAACTCGCCAACAAAAATTTCGTAAACAAAGCAAGGCCCCAGGTCGTAGAACAAACAAGAGAAAAACTAAAAGAATTAACCGAGCAGCTCGAAGCTATCGAACAACACCTTGCTGAACTACAAGATTAATTTATTGCTCTTTGTAAAAATAAAGGAACGTTAAATAAAATCCGAAATCGGTTTCGTTATACGTCAATCAGGTTGCGCTGCTCGTATCGTATTTCGTCATACGGTTGCGTAATTCACCACGATTTACGTTTTACGCAACCGTTACGAGCCGCGAAACCGAAACCGTATTACGTTTTTCTCAGAAAATAGAGTTTATTCCATGTTCTATTGTTCGCGAAAAACTCAATAAAAGGTAAATTATGGAAATAGAAGCTGAATTATCACGAATAATCATAAATGAAGCGTCCGACCAGCAGGTAATCTTCATCAAGGAAAAAAACGGCGACAGGAATTTTCCTATAGTCATCGGGATAGTGGAAATCTTCGCTATCGACCGGCGTCTTAAAGGTATAAAGCCGCCTCGTCCTATGACCCACGATTTGCTGGCTCAAATAATAGAGGGTCTTAACGCCAAAATCGAAAAAATCTTAATCAACGACCTGCGGCATCATACCTTCTTTGCAAAAATATTGCTGCGCAAAGATGGCGAGCTTGTCGAAATTGATTCCCGTCCTTCCGATGCAATTGCTTTATGCGTCGCTACAGATGCGCCTATTTTTGTCTCGGACCATGTTTTTGACAAGGCTTCTCAGTAAAAAACGAAGAAACCAGTATTAAGCCCACCCCTATACAAAGCATACTGTCGGCTACGTTGAACGCAGGCCAGTGTTTCTGCGGCCAGATGACAACATCAATAAAATCCCTCACTAAGCCGTCATTGAAAAACCTGTCGTAAAGATTACCGCAAATACCCGCAGCCAAAAGCCCCATCGATACATTCACCAGAATTGATCTCGACCCGCCGAAGAAAAAGACACCCAAAATTATCAAAAGAGCAATAAAAGAAATTAAGATTAAAAACAATTCTTTTCCGGCAAATAAATTAAACGCCGCTCCGTCATTAGTAACCGCAACAAGGCTGAGGAATCCCTTAACGACTGTTATATCACCGTGCAGACCGACATATCTAAATGCTGCACTTTTAGTGAATAAATCAAGCCCTAAACCAATTACTGCTATGAACCAGAAAATCAGATGCTCTCCGGCACCGGGCAGCCTTTTACCCGCCGCGGCGGGTTTATCCCCTCGCTTGCGCTCGGGGCTTGTCCCGATATATCGGGATTGGGAATTATCAGAGGTTGCCTGAATATTTGACATAATTTTATTGTTTTCTGTATTTGGCGATTAAATCTCTCAGCCTGTCCGCCCTGGGCTGGTCCGGGTTTATCTGCAGCGAAGTCCGCCAGTGGTCGATTGCTTTTTCCTTATTAATCTGTTCGACGGTTCCATCGTCGGTCTTGCCTTCTATAATATAAGCTACCCCCAGTCCTCGATGAGCATCCCAGTCATCGGGGTCGATATTTACAGCGATTCTGTAATTTTCCAATGCCATTGCCATCATCTGCTTGCTTTCTCTCTTAAGCGATTCGAGATACGCCGCATCTTCACTGCCCTGCTGCAAAGCCTCTCTGTAATTAGCAGCGGCATCTTCATAAAACTTCAGGTAACAATATCCGAGATACCTGAACGCCCTGTTGTTGCTCGAGTCAATTTTGACTGCCGATTCCAGAAGCTCTTTCGCAGGTTCGGTTTTTTCGGTCCTGAGATAGCTCACTCCGAGTGAGGTCATAATTTCGGCGTTGTCACTGTCAAGCTCCAGTGCTCTCTTGTACGCCGCGACCGCCTGCTCATTTTCGCTCTTTTTCTCGTAAATATCTCCGAGTAATTCATGCAGTTCGGGTACATCAGGATTTATTTGCTCGGCCCTTTTGCCGTAAACAAGAGCCTGGTCATATTGCCCAAGCTCCTCATAGCATTTAGCAGTATTGATATGCGCCCTCAAATGCTCCGGCTCAAGCTCGCATGCCCGCGCATACGCTCTTACCGCCTCGGCAAACTTCTGCATCATCTGATACACTTTGCCGAGGTTGAAGAAATCATGAAAAGACCACGCATTCAACTCAGTCGCTTTTTCATACGCCTGAGCGCTTTGGCCGTATTTGCCCATCTGCTGATAGATGTCACCTTTCAGAGAATATGCCAGCGAAAAATCCTCCTGTTTTTCAATTGCTTTATCGAGTTTTTCAATCGCCTCGGCGGGCTTGTTCGTTTCCTGCATTGTTATGGCATCGACATAAAGCTCTATCGGTGAGCCGCTTTTTCCCAACCCGCCGCCGCAGCCTCCGATACAAAAAAGTGAGACAATCGATAATATTGTGATTTTTATCACTGCCATTTTCGTTGTTGTTACCCGATTAAATTTCATCTGTTCACCTGCCGCCAGGATAGATAATCAAATTATAATGCACCAAAATAATAATCACAACTCATTATAATGTCAATACTTATACTGCCAAACACCCCGAGTCCCGATACATCGGTAGAAACAGAGCATCTGCCGAAATGTTTGACATATCGACAGCAAAGCTATATGATATTTCGCCAATTCAGGGCTTTGCTCTACAGTACTTTTGTGTAAAAAAGATAATGTTACGGATTTAATCGGACGAGGTTCAGCCTCGTCTATTGTGTTTAATTGAAAAGGCAGCATTGATGGCTGACAAAATAAAACCGACAGTTCGACCGGCAGTCTTAATCATCCGTGACGGGTGGGGCTACAATCCCAATTCATCTGAGGACAAAACAAACGCCGTCAAAGTCGCCAACACCCCTGTCGATGATATGCTTATGGCCCAATACCCCAATTGCCTGATTCATACAAGCGGCAGAGCTGTAGGCCTTCCCGAAGGTACTATGGGCAACAGTGAAGTCGGCCATCAAAACCTCGGTGCAGGCAGAGTCGTACCGCAGGAGTCGGTTAGGCTTAGTATAGCTATCGAAGACGGCTCATTCTTCGAAAATCCGGTATTTGCCGATTTGATAAAATACGTTAAGCAAAATAACAGCGAACTTCATCTTCTTGGTCTTTGCAGTGATATCGGCGTCCACTCACTTTTAAACCACCTTTACGGCCTGCTCGAGCTTGCCAAAAGAAATAACATTAAGAATACTTTTATACACGCATTTACCGACGGCAGGGATTCTCCGCCGGACAGCGGTGCAGGCTACATAGAACAAATCGAAAAAAAGGCGGCACAAATCGGTACCGGCAAAATAGCAACCGTGATGGGACGTTTCTACGCGATGGACCGTGACAGCCGATGGGACCGTGTACAGAAAGCTTACGAATGTATGCGTTTCGGCAAAGGCAAAAAGGCTAAAAGCGCCGCCGAAGCTATAGCAAACAGCTACGCCGAAGATGTTACGGACGAATTCATAGAACCGGTCTCCATCGTAAATGAGGAAAACGAACCCATCGGCAAAATCGAAGACGGTGACGGTGTTATATTCTTCAATTTCCGCGGCGACAGGCCGCGTGAAATAACCAGGCCTTTCGTCCAGAACGATTTCAAGGAATTCAGTCGGGCAACCAAACCAAACATAAAGTATGTCTGCATGACCGAATACGACGCAACCATACCGGCCCCTGTGGCGTTTCCAAAACCACCCAAGATGAAAAACATACTCGGTGCATACTGGAGCAGCCTCGGATTGACACAATTCAGATGCGCTGAAACCGAAAAATATGCTCACGTTACATTTTTCTTTAATGATTACACCGAAAAACCATTCGAAGGCGAAGACAGACAAATCGTACCTTCTCCAAAAGTCCGAACCTATGACCTTAAACCCGAAATGAGCGCCTTTGAAGTTTGCGATGTCCTTTTAGAAAGGCTCGATTCGAATAACTACGATGTAATAGTTACAAATTTTGCCAATCCTGATATGGTAGGCCATACCGGCGTTCTCAGTGCCGCGGTAAAAGCCGCTGAAACGGTGGACCAGTGTGTCGGCAAAATTCTTGATAAGGTTAAATCAATGGGCGGTGCGGCAATAATAACCGCCGACCACGGCAATTTCGAAAAAATGTCTGAAAGCGATGAGGACAAACCGTACACCGCTCATACAGTCGGTGACGTCCCGCTGGTAATATTTGACGAAAACCTCAAGAAATGCAAACTAAGAGAAGGCGGCACCTTAGCCGATGTCGGACCGACATTACTGGAAATGATGGGACTTCCCAAGCCTGTTGAAATGACAGGCAGGTCATTATTTAAGAAATAAAAATCGCACCAAGCGGTTGCGGTTACGCGGCTCGTCACGGCTTGCGTTAATCGTAAAGCGTCATTTAAGGCAACCGTATAACGAAAAACAAAACGAGCGGCGCAACCAATGGACGAAAACGCGCAACCGATATCTATGGGGCAATCAGGTGACTACAAAACAAACCGATAAATTTGCGATGGATGGATTGAAATGCCTTAGAGAAGCCGTGCGGGAGGAATTTCGGCGAAAGGCGCTTCTCGGTCAGTATGTAATTATAAACCGCAACGGTAAGCCCTGCCGCATCTCGGCCAAACAGGCCCTAAAGATCGCCGAAAGAAAATAACTATTGTTGCCTCGACACAAAATTGAATTCCCCTTAGGCCTGCTATCACCATAGGAGATTTTTCCTGCACCACAAAGTCAGTGTCTCACTAATCGCTGGAATTTCACAAAAAAATGAATACAATAAGATGCTATGGGTCAAATAACTGTTCTTGACGACAATATGATTAACATGATAGCCGCAGGCGAGGTCATCAAGAACGCAACTATTTTTTCAGCAGGGCTTTTAAAATATCTTTGACGAAAGCCTTGTGGACATCTTCAATTCTTTCCAGCAACGGTGCAAGCCGTTTTTCATCTACATCAAACGAGTATGCGTGACTGAAGAAATGCCGAAAACTCAAGTATCCTTTCAGCATATCCGACGTTGCCCGGGAAATGATTTTGTTGGTGACACATATTTCAATCAGGTCGATATGCCAGGATGCTCCCTGCGGGATATTCAGCCCTCTGGAGATGACTAATTGCTTAAAAACATTCTCAACGCCGTTGTAAAAATTGTGAATAAGCGCAGCTACGCCAGCCAGTTCCAGCGAAGATAACTGTTTTAAGGAATCCGGCTTAGGTAAATCTGCAAGGACTCGCTCTATGTTCTCAAGCTCTGCCTCGATTTTTTCTCTTGCATCAGCCATAGATTGGAATTCCTTCCCGTTTGATCAGTACATTGAACTTTGTATCCTTTGAAAGGTCGATAAGGTCGACGGGTTTTGACAAGCTGAACATCAGGTCGCCATAGAACTCGAAGAACCGTCTCGGCTCGATTCCAATTACACCCAGGTCAATATCGCTTGCTTCTTTTTGACCTTCCGTACTGGAGCCGAAGAGAAGAATCTTATGCACACCGTATCGGTGAGCAAGAAACGCTATGGCTTTTTTATCTTTTTCTGTAATCATAAAGTCATCCTCGCCCTTAATGTTATCCGAACCAAAGCCTTTTTCAATAGTAAAATTTCTTTGCCAACAGGTATAAAGCCTTTAATTAAAACCGTACCTAATCTGTATCCCAAGTTCGTATCTTAACGAAAGGGTTGGAATTTGGCAAAGAAACAAATACAATAAGGCAGCTATGGGACGGATAACTGTTCTTGACGACAATATGGTAAATATGATAGCCGCAGGCGAGGTCATCGAACGGCCTGCCAGTGTTGTCAAGGAACTATTGGAAAACAGCATCGATTCAGGGGCGAGGCGAATATCGGTTGAAATAGAAGACGGAGGCAAAAAACTCATCTCAATTACCGATAACGGCTGCGGTATGGATGCCGGCGACCTTCAAAAGGCGTTTGAGCCGCACGCGACAAGCAAAATCAAAAATGCCAACGACCTGCGTTCTATCACTACCCTCGGATTCCGGGGCGAAGCTCTTGCCAGTATCGCCTCGGTCGCCGCGGTCAAGGCAATAAGCAGAACCAGGACAGAAGACGGAGGACAGAAGACAGACGGGGGTGCCAATTGCATTGAGATAGATTGTGGAGATAAAGGAAGTATCAGCCCGGCCAGTTCAGACTATGGAACTACAATTCAAGTCAGAGATTTGTTCTACAAGCTGCCCGCACGACGAAAATTCCTGAGAACCACAAACACCGAGCTAAATCATATAACCGAACAGTTTACCAGAATCGCTCTTGCCAACAGGGAGCTTGATTTGAGCCTGTTTCACAACGGCAGGGAAATTTACAAGCTCAGCGGTTCGGACAATCTGCGCCAGAGAATAGCTGTTCTTTTTTCTGAAGATATAGCAGAATCACTCCTGCAAACCGAAAGCCGCGAAAAAGGCATCGATATATTCGCCCTTCTCGGCAGGCCGGAAATTTCACGGACAAACAACAAGCTGCAATATATATTCTTAAACGGCAGATTCATCCGCGATAAATTCATCTCGCACGCTGTACGCGAAGCTTACCGCACCTTTATAGAATCCGAACGTTTCGGCGTGGTCTTTTTATTTTTGAAGATGCCTTACGAAGATTACGACGTAAATGTGCACCCGACTAAAATCGAGGTGCGCTTTTATAACGCCAATCTCGTACATTCCCAGGTTCTTGCCGTCCTCCGCGAAAAGCTTCTCGGCTCAGACCTTGGTATTATCGCTAAAGCCCCTTCAACAAAACCTCCGGTAGGGCTACAATCTGAAGACAGTCAGCAAAGCCAAAAGATTCGTCAGGCTATGAGTGAATTTTTTAAGGAGCATCAGCAATCAAGGCCCCAGGAGCATTTCAGCTTCACGCCGGTCAAATCCGCCACAGTACTGGCTTCTAAAAATATCCCAAGAACAGAATCTTTACATCCGCAGCAAAGCCCATACACCCAGCCGAAAACTTTCATTCAAATACAGGATAGTTATATAGTAAACCAAAGCGATGACGGCTTTGAGGTTATCGACCAGCACGCCCTGCACGAACGTATTCTTTACAACCAGATAAAAAGTCGAATCACCTCAACGAATCTCCAATCCCAGAAACTTCTATTGCCGGAAAGCTTCCAGGTTACACCCACGCAGCAGCAAGCCTTTGAAAACCATCGGCGCATATTTGAAAAGCTCGGCCTTGATATTGTCAGTTTCGGACCGAAGACTTTAGCCGTTCAGGCCTTTCCATCTCTGCTATCCAAGGCTAATCCAGTCGATTTCACAAGGGACTTGCTCGACTTGCTCGCAGAAAAAGGAAAAAGGCTTGATGCCGAAACGCTTCTCGATGAGGTAATAGATATGGCGGCCTGCAAAGCCGCTATAAAGGCAGGCCAGAGGCTCAATGACACCGAAATTCAGCAGTTGCTTGACGACCGCAGGTGCTGCGAGCTTTCAAGCAGATGCGCGCACGGCAGGCCGACAATACTAAAATTCACAATCGCCGAACTCGAAAAACAATTTAAAAGAACATGAAAAGAATTTTATACATAATTTACTTTTTAATTGCCATTGTCGCTCTGGCTGCGGTCATTTTATTTATCGGCTCGAAATATCTTTCCACTATTAACAACAATTTCAACATTCAAAATACCGAAAAGAATGACAAAACTCCTCAAAGAATCGTATCCCTTGCGCCGAATATAACAGAGATTCTTTTTGCACTCGGTCTTGATGGCCAGATAGTCGCGGTCTCGAATAACTGCGATTACCCGCCTTCTGCCGCCGATAAACCCAAAATAGGCACATTCTTTAATCCCGGCACAGAAGCAATCGTATCGTACAAACCGGATTTGGTTATTACCCTCTGGTTCAAAGAGCAAAAAACGGTAGCCGACAGTTTAAGCCGTCTTGGAATTAATGTCGTAACCGTAAAACTCGAAGAAATTGATGAACTGACCGGGGCTATCATAAAAATTGGAAAAGCCGCTGGTCGCCAAAACAAGGCTGAGGATTTAGCCAAAACAATATCTTCTGAGATACAGAAAACAAGCCGGAAATATCAAGACATGGACAAACCGAAAGTCCTGTGGCTGGTACAAAACGAGCCTATACGAGTTGCGGGACGAAAAACTTTTATAAACGAAATCATAGAACTGGCAGGCGGTCAAAACGCTGCAGGCCCAACTCCTATGCAGTATCCCCAGCTCGGAAGTGAAAATCTCTTGACCTGCGGCGCCGAAGTGATAATACATTCTGCTATGAACAAAAATAATATGGAACAGGAAAGACAAACCGCACGGCAAATCTGGAAAAAATTCCCGGATTTGCCCGCGGTAAAAAATAACAGGATTTATGTAATCGACCCTGATACAACTTTGCGTTTAGGTCCGCGTCTGCCGCAAGGCTTAAAATTAATCGCAGAACTAATTCATTCGGACACACAATAAATGGCCGAGCATTTAACAGCGAAAAAACTGTTTTTAAAAGTATCCATTTGCCTGGGGATACTTTTAGTCGTAATGCTCGTCTGTATGTTCATTGGGCCTAAGTGGTCAACTGACGCCCAAATCCTCTATCAAATCAGGCTTCCGCGTATCATCCTCGCCGCTTTTGTAGGAGCCGCCCTTGCATGCGCAGGCGTTACTCTGCAGGCCATACTTCGTAATCCCTTAGCCGACCCATATATACTCGGCATATCGAGCGGCGCGGCGCTGGGAGTTATCATTGCTACCATCTGCGGCATTAGTTTAAGTTTCTGGGCTGGTTCCACTGTCAGCCTTTTTGCATTTTGCGGAGCTTTGTTAACAGTCTGGCTGGTCTGGTTCATCGGCCATTTCGCTTCAGGCAGCTCAGCAGTTACATCTTTGCTCCTTGCCGGCGTTGTTATAAACGCCTTCTTTTCAGCGATTATTATGTTCCTTATTTCTATCGCCAGAAGCCATGAAGTTAGAGCAACCGCTTTATGGCTCATGGGCAACCTCAAAGATATGGATATCAAAATCCTTATTCTCAGCGGCAGCTGTATTCTTGGAGGAATTTTAATTTTGATTTCAATAGCTGCAAAACTGAACGTCCTTACCCTTGGCCAGGCTGAAGCCAAAGCCTTAGGTGTTAATACCGGCAGGGTAAGACTTATAGCTTTTGCGGTTTCAGCCTTTATCACAGCCGTCGCTGTCGGCCTTACCGGATTGATAGGATTTGTCGGTCTTATAGTACCCCACGGTGTGCGTCTGGTTATTGGCCCTGACCATCGTCAGCTACTCCCTGTTAGCGCATTTAGCGGTGCAGCGTTCCTTGTAATATCTGATACCGTGGCCCGGTCGGCGTTCGCCGGCTCGGAACTGCCTGTTGGTGTTATAACCGCTCTGGTTGGAGGGCCCTTCTTTTTAATCCTCCTTGCCAGATACTGTAGAAAGGTTAGCTGGGCAAAATGAGCGCTATTATAGAAGCCGAAAATATCAGTTTCAACTACCAGAATCAGAATATACTGAAAGGCCTGACCTTTAACGTCTGTGCCGGTGAGTTCCTGGCAATCGCAGGGCCTAACGGAGCCGGAAAAACGACGCTGCTGAACCTTCTTTGCGGTCTCTTAAAAGCCGACACCGGAAAAATAACTATAGATTCGGCTGACATAAATTCATACTCATCAAAAAGTCTCGCGCACAAAATAGCCGTTGTCAGACAGGAATTTGTGCCGGTATTCGATTTTACAGTCTCCGAAATTGTATCAATGGCTCGAACTCCGTATCTTTCCGCAAGCGGCTTCGAATCCAAACAGGATTTACAAGCCGTCGCCGAAGCGATGGAAATAACCGACACCGCGGGGTTTGCGGACCGGCCTTTAAGAAATCTCAGCGGCGGCGAAAGACAACGGGTATTTATCGCAAGGGCATTTGCACAGCAGACACCGATTCTCCTTCTGGATGAGCCTACAAGCTTCCTGGATTTTAAACACCAGGTCGATATTTATGACCTGCTTAAAAACGCCCAATGCCAAAAAAATAAAACTATCATTTCGGTAACTCACGATATCAATCTTGCGATTCAGTATTGTGAAAAAACACTGCTGTTAGGGCTTAATGAGCAATATTACCTTGACCATACAAATAAAGTATTAACACAGTATAAAATTCAAAACGTATTCAATGTCAAAGTATTCGATGGCAATATTGGCGGAGAAAAATTCTTTTTCCCTTTGGGACGGTTTGCAAAAGCTGCAAAAAATGTGAACGGTCTCAGCAGGGAAAATACAGCCGATAATATCACCTCATAAGTCGTTTATATCACAATAGTTAAAGAGTTTTCACTTTATCCGGCATCAAATTGACATTTTCTCCCATAACGCTGTAAAACAAATCGCTTCTTTTTTATTGTTGCTATTAACTTATGTCTTAAAATTTGCTATAATAGTATTTTTACATAAACGCTGATTTTAATATATATAGAAGGACGGGTGAAATTGGCAAATAAAAGTGCTAAACCAGCAACAGAGAAAAAAGGAAAGACAGCCGGAGGCAACGGCAAAATGTCTGCCAAGCAGCTCGGTCATTTCCAGAAGCTCCTCCTCGACAAAAGACGCGAGCTTGTCGGTGATGTTAACGGAATACATGATGAGGCCTTGAAATCATCACGCAGCGACGCAAGCGGCGACCTTTCATCAATGCCGATTCACATGGCTGATATCGGCACAGATAACTACGACCAGGAACTTGCCCTGAATCTGATGGACGGCGAAAGGAAATTGCTCAAGCAAATTGACGAAGCCCTTGATAGAATATCGGATGGAACTTATGGTATCTGCCAGGGAACCGGTAAGCCGATTTCCAAGACTCGGCTCGAAGCCCTTCCGTGGGCAAGATGCAGTCACGAATACGCAGAAAGAATAGAAAAGGGATTAGTACAAGGCGAACCTCAATAAAGCCGAATAAATCAATTATGAATTTTCGGTGTCCAATCTGCAAAAAACGCATTGATTCAACCGGACATAAAGATTCGGACAGAATGAAGTTTTTCCCTTTTTGCTCCGAACGCTGTAAACTAATCGACCTCGGCGCCTGGCTTAACAACGATTATGTAATAAATGCCCCTCTTAACACCCACCAAAACCCAGAAGAACCCCATAAGTAAAACCTTCTAAACAATAGGTGTACCCGATATTTTAACAGGCAGAACTGGTAGGAAGGACTATCTTAACGTTAGTATGCCTGATGGGTGACAGGTGAAAAATGTAGGGATTTGGTCGTATGTTTTGTCAACACAAGGGGAAAAACGACTCTATTGCTTTTTCCAGTTGTCACTTTCACCCACTAACTAGATAATATGAAAAAAATACGATAAATATCTACAATATTCTTGACATTCCTTTGTCTCTTCCGGTAAAATAATCTCGGTTTCGAGGGCAAATATCGAGGGTCTTACAACAATGAAAGAAAAAATTACTTCAATAAATCCAGGTTAATCCGCCTGCGGCGGACAATGCTGTGGAATCCGTGGTTTCAGAGAAAAATATAAATGAAATCCGTGGTTGTTTATGGTATAATATGAGGGTTAATTGAAAGGCTAAACCTATGAAAGGGAAAAAACAAGAGAGGAAAACGAAAATATATTTAATCACAGCTCTTATCCTGCTTGTGTCTGGAAGCCCTGCGGTATGGGCTTATACTCTTGCATTCAGCACATCGGATAATCAGTTCAATTCGGGTATAGACAACCAGGGCTGGTGGAGCGATACGATGAGCAATGAGTTCATCACTGAGAACTATGCTATAGGCGTAAATCCTACAGGAAATTATAGTCGTAATTTCTTCACATTCGACCTTTCTTCACTGTCCGATGCCGTGCTTAGTGCGACACTGCAACTGACCCGTTTCAAATATCTTTCAACTGCTGACAGTGAAACTTTAGGAATATTCGATGTTACTACCGATGCTGCCACATTGAACGATAAGAACGGTATTAATGCTGCGATTTATAATGACCTTGGCAGCGGAACAAGCTACGGACAGTTCGAGGTTTTAAGCACGGGTTCAGAGGATGATGTCCTCAGTTTCAGTTTGAACTCTGCCGCCATTGCCAACATCAACAGTGCGGCAGGCGGATGGTTCTCAATCGGAGGCGCAATACTGTCATTCGGCTCGCCAATATACGGTGGTGCAGAGGGGCTATTTGGATTTAGTCATGAGGAAGATGGAACACAGTGTTTGGTACTGGAAGTAATTCCGGAACCGATCAGTGTATTACTTCTTGGCCTTGGTGCGCTGTTGCTAAGAAAACAAAACATGGCATAAACCGCTAAAAACCTTTCTATGGAGGAAACTGAAAATGTTTAGAAAAAATATCCTAATTACATTATTCATTGTCTTTGCGATAATTTCATCAACCGCCTGTGCCCTGGAATATACATCGTATATTTTCAGTAAGGCAAATCTTATCTTTTTTGCCTACGAGGATAACACGACACTGGAAATCTATAACGCTGACGGCTCGGTTGTTCTTGATTGGCAAGAACAACCTGTGCTAATTAATAACGGCGACCCGATGGACAAGGGCGAACATTTCGAATTAACCGCTCCTGATTATCTTGACAGTGACACCGTTTACAAAGTAACCGGCTCGAAGAGGTTTGCTGTTCTTACCGGCGACCCGGTATCCAGCGGCATCAGCGGCTACTATGCTATGGATGCCAACGGCCTGGGAACTGCTAAGGAATTCTATACCTATGTGCCGGAAAGAGTAGTAATATACCCAGGTTATGAAAATCAGCAATTCATTGTTTTCGGATACGAAGACAATACCTCGGTAACAGTTCAGCAGGATACCTACAACAACGGCACATATCAGGACGTCAGCTCATTTACCTTAAACAAGGGCCAGCACTGGTCTAATTTAAGCCTGTCCCAAAAATACGTTCATGTCATCGCCGACAAACCTGTCTCTGCCCTGACCTGTTTCGATCAGGGTTACTTCGTGCCTTCCGCCAACGGCAGATGGAGCGGAAAAGAATTTTATACCTATGTGAGCAATATTGGAGATCCTTGTTGGCCGGAAGATTTAACTGTAATCGCCTACAAGAATTATACTTCCGTAACAATCACAGACAGTGATACGAACGATTTAATATGGTCGGGAACTTTGGATAACGGAGAACCGCACGTAGTAAGCTATCCGGATGGTGCTGATAAATACATTACTATCACAAGCGATAAAACAGTTACTGTAAGTGTTCAGCCATGGAAAAGTATAACATCTAACTATTTACAGGGTGTCTTTATACCAGATATATCTGGTACAGAGGAAGGTAGAATGGGCAGTTATATTATTGGTTCGGCTCTGGATGACAGCGATTGGGGTGACGCCTATTTGAATATTCTATCTCATACTGACAATACAACTGTTGATGTTTACAACTCAGAGTACGACTCCAAGGTTGCTCACTATCTTCTTGACAGGGGAGAAATGGTTGATGCCAAGCCGGGCAATGGCCTATGGAAAATCGTAAGCGATGGTCATATTTCTGCATACTCCGGATGGGGAACCTATACCGCAGAATTTGCACCGTTAGCTTTTGCTTTTTATGTTGGGTCGTCTCTTGTCAAGACCGATGATGTTAATGATTGCGTTAGCCCTGATGACAAGATAACCTATACGATTGATTATAATATGGCAGATTATTCCGACCCGTGTGTATATATTGTTGACGAGCTGCCCGACGAAGTAGATTATTATTCATCTAATCCCATTGGTGTATATGATGTCAATGAACACACCGTGACCTGGTCGCTCGGCGCCAAAGGCCCTAATGACACCGGAACCGTCCAGGTTACGGTACATGTAAACCAGAAGGCTCCCCCCGGCGGTGAAATAATA
>JAFGGH010000036.1 GCA_016930645.1 Sedimentisphaerales bacterium | reverse complement strand
CGCCCTTCTTCGCCAAGGCTACGAAGGGTAAATTTTTGTTTTGGGTATTCACTTATAAAAGCCAATTTAAGCCAATAAATTGGCTTTAGATTGGGTTTGTTTTTTCTCGAAATCTTCTTTTTTGGCTCAAAATCGAGGAATATTGGCTTTGTTTTGTAAAAAAAGGTTTTTTCTTTAGCCACGAATCTACACAAATTAACACAAATAATATCACCACAAAGCTCACAGATACCGCAGTCCCGACTGGTCGGGATTGGCGGTTCGATGGGACGAACCTGTGTGTTCTTAGTCTCAAAAGTCTCTACAAGCCAGCTTGCTCGACTTTTTCGACTCGAACACAGCCGCTTTGCGGCTTGTGCCAAAGCTCGATACTTTAACACCTTAGAGAAAAAACTCTCGTCCACGGCCCCTAAGGGACTTTTGCAAAAGCCCAGACACGAAATCCATATTTGTTGTATTATGGTGGATAGGCAGAGGACACAGAGATGTATTATAGTATATTTCATAACGTTATATTTAATAAGGAGTTATAACAACAACTGTTAATTGGTTAAATGGTTAGTGGTTAATTGGTTAAATTGTTGATTATAATGCCCCGCTCGGCAGCCGCCTACGTCCTAAAGGACTACGGCGAGCTAAAGGTCGAGGGGCTAAATAATTATGAATGTTCGTTTTTGAGTTAAAAATGACGTTTGCGGTTCACTATACGGTGAACTATTGTGTATTATAACACAATGTCAAACATTTGTCAAGTGTTTTTTTATTTTTTCTCACCACAGAGACACAGAAATATATATCAATGAAAAAACACAAAACTCAAAGAACTGTTAACTGACAGACACGGAAATATAAGACGCTGATTACGCAGAAAGCGCTGATTATATAACACTAACACACAAAGGCACTAAGGCACAAAGATTTTAATAGTATATTAGTCCCGATTTATCGGGATACTAATATAGTGCTCTAACAATTGGTAATTTAAATGTTGGTTTTTACCATGAAGGAAGCGAAAGAACGCAATACGAACAAAATCCCCCGACAAATTTCGAGGATTAAATAGGTAACCAAAACTAGTTACGTTTATTCTGCTTTCGGGATTTTTGGAAATTTAATAATTTTACCTAAACCCTTAACGATTGCGTCTCTACATTCCTTTTTATAATCTTCGTTATCATTTTCCATTAAATATTTACAAATTGAAAAAAGGTCAATCGTTTTAATAAGACCATATTTCCTGCGAGTTGCGCCTTGAATGCATTTTCTTGTAAAGAATTCTTTACGTTCAGTTGGTTTTGTTAATCTGTAAGGATTACCGAATAATAAACCTATGGCTTCCTCTGATACTTCTTCACGTTCAAAATCCTCGTGTATTGCGTCTGCAAGTTGTCTGAATTTGTTAATATCTATAAGACTATTATCCTTTCCTTCACATTCTCCAATAAATCTTTCACCTTCAGCAGATACTATAACTTGGTCTAATTCCAAGGTCCCATCGTTATATCCTTCTGCATTATAACCGAGTATTTCTAATGCTTTTATAACAGCACTTTCTAGAGGTTTCCCCTGCTCATATAGTAAATCTTTTATTTGTATTTCTTTCTGTAAATCACTGCTGTGAGATTCGTTTTCTTTTGTTAATTTCTCAATTCTTTTTTCAATGGAATTGATTTTGGCCTTTAATGAAATCTCATTTTTCAATGAATAAGTTTTCAATGTTATCCAATTGGGTGGAGGGGTCTTTCCTGTTTTTAAGAATAATGTTTTATGGATATTAACTAAAGATGATAATAGCTTGTTGCCCCAAGTGACTGCTTTTCTAGTCCAATACTCTTCGCCGTCTTCACCTTTTTTTACAAAATCATCTTTTTCATCGTGTTTAGGATAAGGAATAAAAATCAAATTACCAGTCTCTGTAATAAGCTTACCCCCTACTACGCGTGTGCCAGATGAGGTATTAAAAATAGGTTCTATTTCTCCAGATTCAATTACTACATCATAAACAAGCTCATCTTCAAAAGCATCATAGTAAGACAGGAATTCTAATCCTTGAGGTTTTTTGATTTTTTCCCCTCTTACATTTATTATTTGAAAATCATCCAAAGGTAACCATCTATAGTTATCAAATAAATCATAATTTATTCCAGAGAAAGAGATAAAATACTCTTCTTTTTTTGTTAAAAAAACAAAAATAGTTTTACCCGCTTTTAAAGCTTCAACTGTTTCCCTTCTCCAATGCTTACAATCTTCCATTATTCGACGAGAAGATAATTTATCTAACTTTCTTTTGCCCTCATGAAAACCATCCATAAAATACTCACATAGCATCTGAGGGCAAAATACTATAATATCAGCGTCAAGCATAGAAACATTTGATGATATATCATGATAATACTCAGTATGTCCTGGAATTTCATATCCTATAGTTATGATATTATTCATATTCTTATTCACTTACTGCTGCTAGAAAATCATTCCACTTCTCGGTTTATTATCCTCTCAAAAGGTTGGATTTGCAAGAGAAAATAAAGGATTAGGGATTAGGGATTAAAGATCAAGGATTAAGGATAATAATCGGGGTATAGAGCTTGAATCCGCCGAAGGCGAATAAATATCCAATATCCAATGTAGAATTTAGAATTTAGAAGTAAAGACGGGTTCTTAAGACGTGATACGATACGAGCCGCGCAACCGCAAACGATTCCTTTTCTAAGGTACCGGTTTCCAGTCGTAAGAGACATATTGATGGGCGAATGTGCCGTCATCGTACAGGTCAAAAATACCGTAGCCTTCGTCGCATTCCTGATTATTGCCGTCCCACCAACTGCCTGATACGGCTCCATCGCAGATATAGTCAACATCGACATACTTTACATGGTCGTTTAGATGAAGATGGCCGCTGATACATAGCTTAACATTCGTATGCTCTTTGAATAAATCCTTGATTTTCCTCGTGTCAAGGTGCATCCAGCCCATAGGAATAGCCCAGCCATTATCATCGACTTTGCTTGCAAAGAAAGTGGCCGCCGACAGAATCGGCTCATGGCTGACGACAAGCACAGGCGTCTTAGAAGAAACTCTTTTCATGTCCTTTCTCAGCCATTCGTACTGTTCATCGTCGAGCTTTGCTATATAACCGTCTTTACCATCTGTTTGCGTGCTGTCTAAAATGATGAAATGCCAGCCTGCGTGGTCAAAGCTGTAAAATCTGTTTGGGATATTCAGCTCATGTACCGCCCTTTTCTTGCCCCACAGATACTCGTTGCCGGTGGTCCTGCTCTTTTGTTTGTTCCAGCCCCAGATATCGTGATTACCAATACAGGATTTTACCGGCAGCGAGCATTGGTCTTTGATAATTTTATGAAACAGCTTCCATTGCAAAGCCGTCCTTGTCTCGTCGGCCTCGAAGCTGTCCATTATCATATCTCCACCTGCAATAATCATTTGCGGAGGGTCATCCAGACCTTGTGCATGCCGCAGACAGGCTGTGAAACCTTCCGGGGCTCCTTTTTCGGGCTGCAGGTGAATATCGGTCAGATGAGCAAAACGTAAAACTCTTTTTGCACCGGCCTTTTGCGGCGCCGGTTTTACATCCTTTGCACTTACGATATTCGATGTTCCAAATGCCAGGCCGGCAAGTGTTGCTGCTGTTAAAAATTCACGGCGGCAAAGATAATCGCTTTTTTTATCTTTCATCATTTGCCTCATTTAATCAGGTTTATATATCTTCCTCTATATTCGTTATCGTAGCATCGAGGCCGGTGAGGACAGCTTTTACGGCTGGGTCGCTTACTATCTCCTGTCGTTTTTTGGCGTAAGAACTTTCAGTCTGCTTAGGTTTGTCATCTGTCTTTCGCTGGCCTTCGAGAATCAACTTTAGTTTTACCGGTTTGCCGAAATGGGCGCTGAGACAACCTTGAATCTGTTGAAGTCTTCCGTTGCTTCGGCACATATCCATCGACATTCGGCCTTTAGCATCAAAGGAAAGCGTCAGGACATCATCGGTAAATCCGACCGGTTTTGCCGCACTAAGCAGGCCTGCTGTTCCATTGCCAAGCTCATCGGTAATCAGGCTTAACAATCGCGGCCAGTCGTCAAGTCCCCCTGCCGAAGAATCGGATGGGGCTTTTGGTTTAGCTGGAGGAAGGTCTTGTATCGGTCTCTTCGGAGCCGTCGTACTGGTGGTTTCTACTTTAACGTTTTTTTTTACTGCAGCACGCGCCGACGCTGGATTGTTTAGTAACTGCTCCACATTCAGAAAATGCTCAGCTAAGGCGAATCTTAAAAGCAGGGCTTCGAGCAGTGCTCGTGGATTGTCGGTATTTTTGACCTGCCAGCGGATTTTCTCCAGCGAAGTTACGCAATAGACCAGGCCCGCGATATCGAACTTTTCGATGAGTTCGGCGATTTTTTCTTTTTGCTGTGAAGTCAGTAACAAAAGCTCGGAATCAAGACCCGCTGATTTGGCTACCATCAGGTCGCGCATAAAATCCGTCAGGGCATCGACTATCCGGATTTCGGACATACCGCTGTTAATCAGCTCGTTGGCGGCGTCGAGTGTTGCTTTATCGTCATTGTCGGCGATTCGCGAGACGAGGGTGGAAAGTTGCTCGTAATTAGGACAGCCGAGGAACTGTTCGAGCAGCTCCACGGTGAGCTTATCGCCGGTTACGCTGATTAGCCTGTCAAGCAGGCTAAGCGCATCTCTCATCGAGCCGTTTGCCATTTTCGCGATTTGAATGACAAGCCCGTCCTCGAACTCGATTTTTTCCAATTTCAGGACTTTTTTTAACTGCTCGGCGATAACGGCAGGGGCGATATTACTGAAATCATATCGCTGGCATCGTGACTGAATTGTCGCAAGGACCTTGTTCGGCTCGGTTGTTGCGAAAATGAATTTGACGTGGCTTGGCGGCTCTTCGAGGATTTTCAAGAGCGCGTTAAAAGCGCTCGTTGTGAGCATATGAACTTCGTCAATGATATAAATCTTAAAGCGAGCGCGGGTAGGCCGGTATATCGCATTTTCGCGTAATTTCCTGACCTCTTCGACACCATTATTCGAGGCACCATCGATTTCCAGAACATCGATATCCTCACCGAGATTTACGGCGATACAGCTTTCGCATTTGCAGCAAGGCTCGATTGTCGGTTTGTCGGCTGAAAGGCAATTTAGAGCCTTGGCGAGTATTCGCGCCATTGTGGTCTTGCCGACCCCGCGAGTACCGGTAAAGAGATACGCGTGAGCAACACGGTCGGTCTTGATAGCGTTTTTTAACGTCTGCGCTATCGGGTCCTGGCCAACAACGTCATCGAAGCTCTGCGAACGGTATTTTAATGCAAGGACTTTATACATTTCAAATTGATTAAGGATTATTGATTAAGGATTAGGCTGTCGCCGATTCTTTAGGTTACTTTTCAAGTAACAACAACTTCCTTATCATCACTCTTTATATTATCTGAAAATTCAGCGGTTCTGTTTTTAATCTTTTTCCTGCCAGAAACAAAAATAGCAGTTAGTTCATAGCCTTCTTCCAATAAAGGTTTGACATCTTCTGTACTTAGCAGGCTTTCATCAATAATAAATTCCAGCCAAAAGCAGGACTCATCTGTCTCTTCTACAACAATGCTGATTTTAGCGGCAAATGCATCTTTTGACTGAGCTAAACAAGTTGCTCTATAATTCGCAGCTACCGAAGTAGAACATTTAATTAATTGAAAACGAACATGACGACCCAATGGAGTGTCAGGAAGCCTCATTGCTAATTTAACACAGGCCTGAGCGAATTGCTTTGTCCGTATTTTTAAGTCTCTCTCATTCATAATCTAAAATTCAGTAAAAATTTATCCTATCTGCTGATTATCCTTAATCCTTTATCCTTCATCCTTTACAAAAGGCGGCCGGGTTTTCCATGCACAGCGGAGCTGCCGCTAATGGCTGCTCGGTTCCCCGCCTGACCAGATTCACGGGCCCCGCCTGCCTGGGCCCGGCCGTAAGATTTTTCATTAAATATAGAAAATTTAATATTGAATAATATGTTTCTAAGACCATAATAAATGATATGGCGTAATTAGTCAATCGCTAACAATTAAACATAGGGGATTGATTATGAAGGTAAGAATCGAAGATACTTGCACAAGCTGCGGGCTTTGCGTTGATACCTGCCCGGATGTATTCGAAATGGGTGATGATATGGCTCAAGTCCAGGTCGATGAAGTACCGGCTGAATTCGAGGATGTCGTTCAGCAGGCAGCCGATGAGTGCCCAGTCGAGGCGATAATCATCGAATAAACAACTACTTATACCGAATATTGGTCTTATATTCAGCATTACGTTTTTAAAGATCAGCTTATGCGCGGAAGATTTCTTCTATTGCTGATTCTGTCAGCAGTTTTAGGATTACTTGGTTATGTCGCCGGACAAAAGTCTCGATGTGTGTCTTTGCTACGCTCAGAACAATAAGCATTTATGCTTCAATTATATTTTTATTTCGACAGCTCTTTGCTTCTTTCGTATGCCCTTTTAATGGCTTTATTAACGATGTCCCCGAAGCCTAATTCCTTAAATACCTTTATCGCCGCTGCCGTGGTTCCATTGGGTGATGTTACCCTTTCGCGCAGCTCAGTAAGAGATTCGTCTGACTGTGAGGCTAACAGCGATGTTCCCTTCGCTGTCTGCCAAATAAGTTTTTTCGCGTCTTCGTTGCTAAGGCCCAGCTCTACCGCCGTTTTGGACATTTCTTCCATAAGCAGGAAAAAGTAAGCAGGCCCGGAACCGCTGACCGCGGTTACGGCATCGATTAAGTTTTCATCATCGACAAAAATCACCTCCCCCGCCGCGGAGAAAATACTCTCGGCTTTTCTGAGCATTGGTTTTGCGCGGTCATTGGTGAATATCGCACTTGCGCCTTCGCTTATCATCGCGGGAGTATTCGACATGACGCGAATTACAGCGATATTGCCGAGAGCGTTTGTAATCTTTTCGGTAGTTATGCCCGCGGCAATGGAAATAACAAGCAGATCGCTCGAAACACTGCCTTTTATACCTTCAAGGACGTCGTTCATTACCTGCGGTATTACGCTGAGAACCAGAACGTCAACCTGGCGTGCCAATTCTGCATTGTCAGACAAAGTTCTGACATGGTACTGATTTGACAGGAACTTGAGCCTGTCGGGTTTAATATCACTGACCAGTATGTTTTCAGGCGGATAAATCTTCGATTTTATGATGTCCTTAATCAGAGTCGCAGCCATATTCCCGCCGCCAATAAATCCTAATGTGTCCATATTGCAATCCTTGTATATTAATCTGCCGGTTATATAATATCCAAAAAAACGTATCATAGCACAAGGAGATGAAAAATGCAAAAACAAGTTGAATTTAATCAGGCGATAAAAACCAAATATCCCGAACAAATCGTAATAGCCACAGCAAGGGACAAAAATGGCAAAGCCAACCCGGTTACAATCGGCTGGACTATGATAGTATCGTCAAATCCCCCAATGATAGCAATCGCGCTAGTACCTCGTAACATTTGCTTTTAGCAGTTGCATTGGGATTGCCGATAAAAATTTCAGGATGTTTATTCTGAAAGGAATCGGTAT
>JAFGGH010000035.1 GCA_016930645.1 Sedimentisphaerales bacterium | reverse complement strand
TATTGTCCGCTCCACGAAGTTCTCATTGACGGCTATCTCCAGACGTACTTTCTTCAGGAGGTTTACCTCTATCGGGACACCGCGATATGATTCGTGGTAGCCTTTTTGCTGTCCGCATCCCAGCGAGTTCGTCACAGACAGTTTATAAACCTCGGCTTTGTACAAAGCTTGTTTAACATCTTTGAGTTTGTATGGTTGAATATATGCCACTATTAGTTTCATTTTTTATCTCCTTATATAGAGTCAGGTTATTATTCAGTAGTAAACACTTGGAAGCCGGCATAGGCCTCATTGCCGTGTTCGCCGATATCGAGACCGCGAAGCTCTTCTTCCCGCGAAACCCGGATACCCATAACAGCTTTTAGAATAGCCCATGCGACTATTGCTACGATGAATACGAACAATCCTACCGTAACTACGCCGGCTAATTGAGCTCCCAGCAGCTTAAATCCGCCGCCGTAGAATAGCCCGTTTCCGGTCGCTGTTCCGGTTATGCCGTCTTTTGCGAACAGGCCTATACAGATAGTTCCGAATATGCCGTTAACTAAATGCACCGACAGGGCTCCGACAGGGTCGTCAAGCCGCAGTCTGTCGAACATCATTACCGCCAGCACAACAAGCACGCCTGCTATTAATCCTATTAACAAAGAGACTCCTACACTGACAAACGCACAGGGTGCTGTAATTGCCACCAATCCTGCAAGGCATCCGTTAAGGGTCATTCCCAAATCGGGTTTTCCCATTATCAGCCAGCAGGTTATCGTTGCGCTCATAATAGCCGCCGCTGCCGCCATATTGGTTGTTACCGCAACGTGAGCGATTGCGCCCGGGTCCGCCGCCATAGTCGAACCGGGGTTAAACCCGAACCAGCCGAACCATAGTACGAATGTTCCGATAGTCGCTAAAGACAGGTTGTGGCCGGGTATAGCTTTAATATGCCCGTTATCGTATTTTCCGATTCGCGGTCCGAGCATTATCACCCCGGCCAATGCCGCCCATCCCCCGACGCTGTGTACAACGGTTGAACCGGCAAAATCGAACATTCCCAGCTTTGCCAGCCAGCCGCCACCCCATATCCAATGCCCCACCACCGGATAAATCACCATAGTCATCACAAATGTGAATAAGATAAATGATATATATTTGATGCGTTCAGCTACAGCTCCCGACACAATGGTCGCAGCCGTTCCGCAGAACACCAGTTGAAAGAAAAATTTAGCCCACAGCGGCACTCCCGTCCAGGATATCGCTGAATATACTCCTTTATAGGCCTCGCCCACCGCAGGCGAATTATCCGCGCCGCCTGCGAAGAACAATCCATTTAATCCTAAAAAGCCGTTCCCATCGCCGAACATCAGTCCCCAGCCTATAATCAGAAATCCCAGCGATGACACTGCGAAAACAATAAAGTTTTTCGACATAATGTTTACGCAGTTCTTTGCCCGTGCAAAGCCCGACTCTACCGCCCCGAAACCGAGGTTCATAAAAAACACAAGCATCGCCGTAATCAAAACCCATACGGTATCTATCATTACTTTTGGTTCTATATTCATTTTTCACATCCTAAAATTGGGTTAATATTTAAAAACTTTTGGAAATGCTTACGCCCGTAAAGAAATAATCGCTTTTGGTGCTGAACGCGTCCGTGTTGCGTATACCGCCGTCAGCCAGTGTTACGAAATTAAAGCTTGGCGTAACGGCCCATCCGCCGCCGATATCTATCGGCAGGGCGATCTTAAGGCCCAAATCGTTAAGCCTGCCGCCGTCGATACCCCAATAATCCTTGTTATATGTACTGTTGCCCCAGCCGATAGAGGCTCCAAGTTCCACGTCGCCTGTAATCGTGTCGCTGAATTTCAGAACATCTTCAAACGTGTGAGACAAGCCGAAATTTGCGTACATTCCATTTTCATTGCCGAGACCATGATAAACGGTGATAGTCGGATTCAGCGGCACATCGAAGCTCAGTCCCCAGTATAGTTCCGTAGTATCCGAAGCGGACAAACTCGGAAAATGATAATGGATCACTCCTGCCGAATAACCTACTTTGCTTTCTTCACTGAATGTGCCGCTGTAATCAAATGTCAGATCGTATTCAGTAAATTCACCGCTGTTTGAGCCGTAGTTCGTCAGGTCCACATTGCCCCAAAGGCTGAACGTAAAACCCTTATAGCTGGCCGAGACGCCCGGCTGAAACACAGGGTCGTCATTAAGCAATTGTCCTCGCCATACATACTTGCTGTAAAAATCACTGGTAAAACCAAATTCAATTTTGTCTTCGTCTTTGGCCAATGCACCGCTGCAGCTAACCACTACCACACAAATAATAGCGGCTGATATCAACTTTCTCATTTTTTACCTCCGGCAAAAAGATTTTACGAAAAAATACAAACAACTATGACTTACACTATGCAAACCTCGTGCCAGAAATTTTAGCGCAGATATAATTTGTATAACCACTTGTTTTGCATGGTGTTAAGGATAGATTTGGATGATGTGAGCAGTATTTTGGAAGTATACAATAATGTAATTATATATATTTTGGCCTACATTATTGTATTTTTAGCTATGAAAGCATTTTGGGATAGATACCGTATTTTTTGATTTTGTATCCGAGTATACGTTCTGTCAGTCCCAGTTCTGCCGCGGCCTTACGCTGCTGGCCATTGCATTTTTTAAGAGCATCGATTACAAGCTCTTTTTCCTTGTTTTCGATAATCTCGATAAATGATCGCCCCTGCGTAGTATCGGTTTTTCTTATCATTTGCAGCGATGGCGGCAGGTGTTCCGAGCGTATAACATCTTCATCGCACAATAAAATCGCCCGTTCAATGCAGTTTTCAAGCTCTCTTATATTGCCTGGCCAATGATAGCTCGTTAACATTTCAATCGCGGGTGTTGATATTCTGGTGATTCGTTTATTATTTTCCCCGGACAGCTTTTCAAGAAAATGATCTGCCAAAAGCATTATATCGTCTTTGCGTTCTCTCAGCGGCGGCAGGTAAATCGGAAAAACGTTAATCCTGTAATACAAATCTTCTCTGAAGACTCTTTCCTTGATTTGCTCTTCGAGGTTTTTATTGGTCGCGACAATAATCCGAACATTTGCCTTTATCGTTTCATTTCCCCCGACCCGCTCGAATTCCCTGAATTGGATGACCCTTAACAATTTAATCTGCAGGTTCATCGAAAAATCGCCTATTTCATCCAGGAATATCGTCCCGCCGTTGGCTCGTTCGAACCTTCCGATTTTCCGCTCCGTTGCCCCTGTAAAAGCCCCTTTTTCATGTCCGAAAAGCTCGCTTTCAAGCAGCGTTTCCGGCAGGGCGGTGCAGTTTACCTTTACGAATGGCTTGCTCGACCGGGTACTGTTATAATGGATGGCGTGGGCTACAAGGTCTTTTCCTGTTCCGCTTTCACCGCGTATCATAACCGTAGCATTGCTGTCTGCTACCTGTTCGATAAGCTTGTAGACCCCTTTCATCGCATTGCTTGTACCGACCATATTACTGATGTTGAAATGTGTCTTTAATTCCTGCCTCAGCCGAAGATTTTCTTCCGAAAGCTCTCTTTTGTTCGATTCGACAAGTTTGTTTAATTTGGCCGCCTGCGCTACCATTGTCGCTATGATATTCAGAAGATTCAGATTTGCCTGGGCACTGTCGTTTTTTTGTACCTCCCTGTCAACGCTCAGTGTCCCGATGGTTTTACCTTCGAGTTTTACAGGTACGCAGTAAAACGCTATCTTTTTGCCTTTCGTTTTTTTTCTTGAATGTGTTTTATGCAGAAATCGGCTGTCTTTCGAAATATCAGGCACCACTATCTGCTCGCCAGTTTGGACTACTGTTCCGGTTATGCCCTCGCCTATTTTATAGCTGCCCAATTGTTCAGATTCCTTGCTGAGTCCGTGTGCCACTTTGATATTTATAGTTTCAGTTTCAGGCTCAACAAGGGTAATCGTCCCCCGTTGAAGTTTCAGATGTGTATCGAGCGATTTTAAAATTGCTTTTAGCGTCTGTTCAAGGTCCAGCGACTCGCCGAAAGCCCTTGCCATATCGCCCAGCAGTTGTACTTCTTTCGATGAATTCACAGCCATAATTATCTCCTTAATATAATATACAAAATTGTAGACATAAAACAAGAAATTACAATATTGTTCTTTTATATTTTTGTATTTTTTAGTACTTATTTTATCTATGCATATATGGGATTAAATGAGAAGATTTTGCCTTAACTGCCTATTTTTACAAGATTAACGGAAGGGACTATAAAGTAAGCCAGACCTCAATATATAGAGAATCTGGCTTAGGAGGAGGGTGATGAAAAACCTATATGAATGCCGGACTGTCAATACCCCAGTTAATACCGAAGACCCCTGAACTGTTATCAATTATTACACTTTAAAAGGCCGAATCAAGTAATTTTTATGATTTTTTGATTAATCAATCGCTTTTAGAATCTGCTTGCCAACCGTGTTTTTCTTACATATTCTAAATATATGAAAGTTACTATTGAAACATTATGCCAGGCCAAGGCTGCTCGACAAAAGTTTTCTGCCGTCAGTTGCTACGACTATACCAGCGCAAAGCTTGTTGCCGC
>JAFGGH010000034.1 GCA_016930645.1 Sedimentisphaerales bacterium | reverse complement strand
GTCCTTTGCTCGCCTCGGCGTAGCCTTTGGCGAAGCCGGGCGTGCTTAGCGGTGAAATATTCAGGTTAATTTCTCCGTCCCATAATCAATTTTGCTCAAAAGCCCGCTCTGGCCATAAAATCACTTCTCCTGCTCGTTTTCGTGCTCCTGCTGCCGCCGCGGGTAACTTCGGATGGTTCTACAAAGCAGCAACGAGAGATATCAGGCTGGATTGGCCGGGAAACGACTCATCCGGTACATCGTTCTTCCAGTATTAACTATAAAAATCAGCTATATCATCTTCATTTTCCAAGGGATACGCTATTTCCAAACAAAATAGCAAGAAAAATATTTTTCCTCTTGACAAAATCGGCTAAATAACAGTATGATTTATCCTGTATTAGGATGGAGTTTATATAATGGAAAATGAAGGAACTGAGGTTATGAAGAAAATGACCTTTGTATTAACAGCATTACTGCTGTCCTTCCCGGCAATGGCAAATCTTAACATTAGCTGTAAAGAGTATAGCTACGGGTCTGGTTTTCATATTGTGGAGATTGACTATATCGTTACTGAAGATAGCAATCTGCCGCGTGGATTCGGCCTGGAAGTTACTGTTGACAGTGGTGCAACGATTACCAGTGTTGATTCCACAAATCCGGATTACTGGGTTTATCCCGGTTCGATTGTTATCGACACCAATGACCCGCCTTCAGTGGCGGATTACGGCACACCGATAGCAAACGGTCTGGGTACCGGTAATGTCATTCTTGAGATGGGCTCGCTGCATTATCCGACAGGGCCTGACTCGCCGAATGCTCCTAATTTCAGTGATATGCTGATTAGACTGCAATTAAGCGGTGGCGATTGTAATGTTACAGTTTCTGGTAATGCAGAACGAGGCAATGTAGTAAACTATGACGCCAAAGAGGCTGAAACCGTTTACGGTGCGCCTTGCTTCATTGAGCAGGACGAGTGTCTTGTTGACGATGGCGGCATCGAGTATGACAACTGGGTATTTCTTGGCAGACCAGACTGCTGGTGCTATCCGAGACAGTGTCGTGGGGACGCTGATGGTTCACCGATAGCTCCTGGATTGGCGTTGTGGGTTAAGTTGTCGGACCTGATTATTCTTAGAGGCGCAATCAACAAGTTTGTCACTGATCCAACATGGCCAGACGGCGGCGAATGTGCCGACCTTAATCACACGATGGTAGCTCCCACCGTTCCGATACCGGTTAGCCTGGCTGACTTGAACATTATCAGGATGTACCTTAGCAAGATGGATATCCCATGGAATACAGTAGTAAAGTGTTGTGATTCAAATGAAGACTGTGTACCGGACGGTGTGATTTATAACTTCTGGACCGGTCCTACTACACCATAAAACAGTAGTGCTGCAATAATTAAAATGATGTATTTTTGAAAAATGAGAGTATCTCCCTCCTAAGAAGATGTCGATTATAAAGATTCAAAACCTTTCAGCCCAAAACGGCTGTCCGACCAAGTGCTTCTTAAAACGAGTCTAAATAGAAATACCCCTTTTGATTTCTATGATTATTATATATTTACTGAAAACTGGCCCCAACCATAAAGTCACTAATCCTGACTATCTGTCTGTTGTTCATGAGATTCCTCATTCTCTTCGATTTTCTTTTTCAGTTCATCAAGATTAACCTTCTCAAAAACCAGTGGTATTGGATGAGACTTTAAAAGCTCAATTGGCGGTGGTTCAGCCCCTTCAAGCCAGCCCAAACTTACCCAGTCAGCTTTCCATAACTTGCCGTCCTCGGAGACGAGACCCTCGATGTAATCTTCACTTCTGCCTACCAACTCACCGGTATGAATTTTCAAAACAAAATTTTCTATGATAATCTTCACTTTAAGAATATTTGTTTTAGAATTGTATTCAGCATCGCAAGGCCCCATTGTAAAAATATAGTAACTGCCGTCGGACGTTTCGTGTGAAACTCCGCCTTCTTCGATATTTATCGGCCCGGCAACTGAATGAATAATCTTTGTAATAGAACCGTTAGATTCAAACTTAATCCCCCATTTACTGCTGTTGCTTACATCTGCTTCCCATACGCCCATCATAACTTCCGGAAATCCCTCTTTTGTCAATTTCACCGGTTTTTTAAATATACCCTCTTTGCTGTCACAACCACAAAAAGCTATCAATAAAGCGCACACAAAAATCTCTAATACAATACACCTTTTCATATATTTAATCCTTAAACTTAAAGGCCTTTTTCATATTCTAACCTTAAATCATTATCCTAGCAATAAAAAAAGCATCCCAATTCACATCGGGATGCCTTTTAAATTTTTAAGCCTCTAATCTGTATTTATTCTGTGAAACTTGTCCCGCCGTAGTCCCGATGTTTTGTATCGGGACGACGCCGGGTCAGCGATACTATTTACGTTTGCGAAGCAACAATCCGCCCAAACCGAGTAACGACATCGTTATAGGCTCAGGAGCTTGGTGAATGATCACTGAGTCAACAACTTCAGAAACGCCATATACCGGGTAAACAGGGTCATAGAGGAGCTCTATCAGCACATCATTAGGCTGCCATTCACAATGAAAGTCGATATTATCGACAAGAGTGCTATTCGCTGCAAGACTCGGCGCAGTACCCAAAGTCACACTTGCCCATATACCAGTGTGCCCTTCATAGCTGTCAAACGAATATATGTAAAGTGAAGGCTCGTCTGAGACGTTTTCACCACCGGAAATAGTACCATTTTGCGTCAGACATACCAATGCAAAAGTACCCTCGCCTACACCTGGACTGATAGTCGTATTAGTCCAGATGTCCAAAATAAGATTCTGGCTTGGTGCAATTGTGTATTCTGAATTTGCAGGATCTTTATCACCATTTACAGATATCTGTAATGCAGCATTAGCACTGCAGGCAATACTGACTATCGCCAATAATATAAAAATTCTTTTCATTATTAACCCCTTTCATTTCTCACCACAGAGAACACAGAGCTCACAGAAAATATAATCCGTGTAATCCGAGTAATCCGCGGTTAATATTCATCTTCATTAACCAATAACCAATACTCAATTCTTAACCCCGCCTAACCTCCTTTCAAAGTTCATCTTTTCACCACAGAGAACACAGAGAAAATTATTAGCCGCATAAGACACAAAAGACTTTCTTAATTAACGACAATAAATCCGTGTCAATCCGTGTAATTCGTGGTTACTAATTACCATTCACCATCTCCGTAGGAACTGTATATGTTAATACCGCCAGGTATTTGTCTCGTATCGCGTACTGCGTACCGCGTATTGCCACAAAATTAACCAATTAACCAATTAACCAATTAACCAATTAACCAAATACGTGAGTTTTCTACCCGCCCCAATATACGAATCGTTCTGCGTTTTCGGCTGCGCGACGCGTACTCGCCTCGGCGTAGCCTTTGGCGAAGCCGGGTCGTTTGCCGTACAACGTCAGACGTTACGAGCCGCGCAAACACAACCGATTTACGTTCTTTAAAGTTGAGTTTTCTACCCGCCCCATATTTCGTATTTCACCACAGAGAACACAGAGAAAATAATCCGTGTCAATCCGTGTAATCAGTGGTTACTACTACTGTTGAGTTTCACTGCCCCCAGTGATAAAGTGAATTATACCATAACACTAAAACCAATGCAAGAAAAAAATTGAGATTTTTCTAAAATTTTTGACGCTGATTTCGCAGATTAACACGATTTTTTTCACCACAGAGGGCACAGAGCACGCAGTCCCGACTGGTCGGGATTGGCGGTTCGCTTTGGCGAACCATTGTGTACTCACCGAACAGGTTTTCTCAAAGCGAGCCTTTTCAAACCTGTGCGGCTCATCCACGGCCGCTTTGCGGCCTGTGCCAAAGATAACGCTAAACGAACTTCCTACAAGATTAAGGAAGTAATTGTTTTGAAAAAAAGTCCTATAAATGGACTTTGCACGAGTTGAAAAGGTCGAGCAAGCTGGTTTGTCCTGAGCTTGTCGAAGGGGCTTGAAGAGACCTTTCAGACGAGTATATACAGGCCGCTTCGCGGCCTTTTCAAAAACAATTCTCTGCGTTCTCAGCGTCCTCTGCGGTTAAAAGATATTTGTGATAATTAGTGCTAATTCGTGGATAATGATAAAAAAAGAGGCAAGCCTAAGGCTTGCCTCTAAAAATCTAAAATTGGCTTTGACTACGTGCTTTATTTCCTGCGTCTGAGTAACAGACCGCCAAGACCAAGCAGTGCAATTGTCATCGGCTCTGGTGTCTGGTGAATGATCACTGAATCGACAACTGTCGAAACGCCATATATCGGGTAAGCGGGATCATAGATGAGCTCTACCAGCACATCATTAGGTCCCCATTCACAATGGAAGTCAATCAGGTCGACAAGTGTACTACCCGCTGCAATACTTGGCGCAGTGCCCAAAGTCAGACTTGCCCATATACCAGTATGGCCTTCATAGCTGTCATACGGATAAATGTAAAGTGAAGGTTCAGGTGATACATTTACACCACCGGAAATCGTGGCATCTACCGTACTGCATACCAACGCAAAAGTACCCTCACCCACACCGGGACTAATAGTCGTATTCGTCCAGATATCCAGAACTAAATGCTCACTTGGAGCAATGAAAATCTCTGAATCCATAGGCTCTTGATTGCCGTTGACGGAAATCTGAAGGGCCGCACTTGCCATTGAAGCCAAGCCAACTAATATCAACAATACTAACAATTTCTTCATCATCTTTCTCCTTCCAAGGAAAAAAGTCTCATTTTTCAAATATACATTTTTAATTAAACTTTACTTACAGCATTACTTTACGGTGTAGTAGTAGAGCCGGTCCAGAAGTTGTACTTCACACCATCAGCGACGCAGTCCGTATCACTGTCACAACACTTTACTACCGTATTCCATGGAATATCCATCTTGTTAAGGTACAGCCTTAAGATGGTCAAATCAGCCAAGCTAACCGGTATTGGAACTGTGGGGGCTATCATAGCGTGATCCAAGTCGGCACATTCGCCGCCGGTTGGCCAAGTAGCAGGTTGATTATACATCTTGTTCAGAGCCGTCCTAAAGAAGGTTAAATCGGCCAAGCTAACCCACATTTGCACGCCGGGAGATATCGGTTGACCGTTTATGTCACCACGGCACTGTCTCGGATAGCACCAGCAGACAGGCCTTTCCCAAGGAGCTGCAGGAAGAGGCGCAGGCATATTCGAGCCACCAAGCCAGTATTTATACGCGTTACTACCGTCATCATGAAAACAAGTACCGGCTATGTAGCAGGGACCGCCGTAAATA
Organism: Sedimentisphaerales bacterium; assembly: GCA_016930645.1. GTDB lineage: Bacteria > Planctomycetota > Phycisphaerae > Sedimentisphaerales > Anaerobacaceae > JAFGGH01. The sequence goes on along the minus strand of JAFGGH010000034.1, from coordinate 7,182 downwards.
ATGTCCTCGCCTACTACCATTTCTGCGGCATCATAATCGACAACGTTGCCGCGTGTGCCGTTACCTGAAATCGAAACGTTACAATCTGTACCGCTAAGGTTCAGTGTAATCAATGTTCCAGCCAGATCCGGAGCGTTCGGTGAGTCATTGCCGGTCGGATAGTGCAGTGAGCCCATCTCGATGATGACACTGCTTGTACCCTGACCGCTTGCTATCGGTGTGCCGTAATCCGCCACTGAAGGCGGGTCATTGGTGTCAATGACTATCGAGCCGGGATATACCCAGTAATCCGCGCTTGCGGACTCGACACCGGTTACTGTTACACCGCTGTCAACGGTAACTTCCAGACCAAGACCGCGAGGGATATTGGCATCTGCGGTAGCTACATAGCTGATTTCTACCGCCGCGTTACCCTGCCCGTATGAGCCCTTCTGATTACAGCTGATTGTAAGACCAGCCATTGCCGGTGCGACCAGCAGTAATACTGTTAACACAAAAATCATTTTCTTCATAATCTACATCCTTTCTTTTCTTCTTTACCTTTTGCAGAGTTACGCGTCTCTACAATTCCTGGTTTCCAAAGAAATTCCACATCTTGTCCCGCTGTGAAAAATTTGAGTCGCCTCACATTATTCTTTTTCACACTACTATCGGCAAAATGTAAATTCTGTTGATAGTAAAATTGTGCCGGTCAGCGGGCCAACCGTAATGTTGCGTTACATTTACGACTTCTAACGCTCCTCCTTTCTCGCCCGAAGGCGATTTCCACACACAATTTCTCAACCGTGCATGTTAAGGTTTCACTGGTAAAGACCGACTTCAATGTACCAGAACCAGCTTTTAAAATCAAGTAAGAATTTCATTATTTTATAAAAATCCTTCCAATCAGTGCTGATAATCGCTTTTAACGTCAAAAATCCAATAAAATCCGCAAAAAAAGCATCCCAAACATGGCAAAAAGTCCTATAAATTTTAATTTTTTTTTCGTTTTTGGGAAAAAAATTAAAAAAATCACAGTTTTTAGCATACCTGATGTATTCAGCGGAGATTTTTGGTATGCTTTGAAATATGTACAAATTCTTCCAGGGACGGCTGTTTTTTACCAGGCTGGTGCTGCTCGCCGCATCAGCGGCACTGCTGGCTATCGGCATCTTTGCTATTTACGCGGTCGGCCATCCAGCCGAAAACAGCCCGGCGAGTGAAGCCGAACAATTCTCCGGATTCTGGAAAAAGCAGCTTGTTTTTGCAGCTTTGGGCGGCCTGGCATTCGTCGCGATAAACCTTATCCGGTACCGCAGATTAGGCGAAATCAGCTACTGGCTCTATTCGGTAGTCCTGCTGCTCCTGGGAATTCTTTTGCTCGGCAAGTTTATAGATATTCCCTTCGTGCCGGAAATCAACGGCACCCACCGCTGGATAAGATTTACCATCGCAGGCAGAGAGCTGCCCGGAATTCAGCCTTCGGAACTTTGCAAGCTGGCATACATAATCGCCCTGTGCTGGTACCTCCGCTACCGCAGCAATTACCGCAGTTTCAAGGCACTCATCGGGCCGTTTCTGCTTACACTGCTGCCGATGGTTCTGATTGTGCTCGAACCGGATTTGGGGACGGTTATGCTCATGATGCCCGTGCTTTTTGTGATGCTCTTCGTTGCAGGGGCCAGGGTCAAACACCTCTTGATGATAATTCTGCTTGCGATTCTGGTAAGCCCCCTGCTGTGGCTGTTTATGCAGCCTTATCAGCGGATGCGTATCAGCAGTGTTTTTCTGCAAAGTCCGGCTATCCGACAGCAAGCCGAAAGGCACCCCAAAATCACCGAAAAAATCCTCGGAACAGAATTCAACCAGCGGTTATGGGATAGTCGGGCAGGCTATCATCTGAACCGCTCCAAGCTGGCAATCACCTCCGGCGGCCCGGCCGGCAGTGGTTATCGCCGGGGACCATTCATAAAATACGATTTCCTGCCTTACAGGATTAACGACTTCATATTTTCGGTAATCGCCCATCAATGGGGTTTTGCCGGGGCTTTTACCGTTATTCTTTTGTTCGTCATAATAATTATATGTGGCTTGGAAATATCGAACCATAATACCGACCCGTTCGGACGATTGCTGGCCATGGGTATCACCGTAACACTCACCGTAGAGGTCATAGTTAATATCAGTATGACGTTAGGCCTGATGCCGATTACCGGCCTGACGCTTCCTCTGGTCAGCTACGGCGGCTCGAGCTTACTTACAAGTACGCTGGCGATAGGACTGCTCAATAATATAGGCCGCGCCAGACCTTTCTCGGTGGCGCCGAAGCTGTTTGAGTGAAAAACACAGTTGTGTTCTGTAATACTTGACTACCGTACAGAATACCTTTATTTACTCATCCAGATAGAGAAGCCTTGTAACAAAACCCGCCTTCTATATAATTAGCTGTTTGTATTGACTCTTTTAGGAATCGTTCAATGGCTAAACTGGCGAAGCTCGATGACATCGTATCTCTTTGCAAACGCAGAGGTTTTATTTTCCAGTCCAGCGAAATTTACGGCGGACTGGCAAGCTGCTATGACTACGGCCCCCTCGGCGTCGAATTAAAAAACAACGTCAAAAAGGCCTGGTGGAAATCAACCGTCCAGATGCGCGACGATGTCGTAGGCCTCGATTGCAGCATCCTTATGCATCCCATGGTCTGGAAGGCGTCAGGCCACGCCGACAAATTCGCCGACCTCATAGCCGAGTGCAAAAAATGCAACAGCCGTTCCCGCGTCGACCACCTGCAGGACAAAGACGCCGAGCACTCCGACGAGCACACCACACACGCCGACATCGATGCCGAATTGGCGACAGCGCACGATATGAGTAATAAGGTATGCCCAGCCTGCGGCGCTGTCGGACAATTCACCGAGCCGATGCCCTTTAAATTAATGTTCGAAACGCAGATGGGAGCAAATGTCGATGACTCAATGCTCGTCCAGCTTCGACCCGAAACCGCTCAGGGTATCTTCGCTAATTTTAAGAACGTCCTCGACAGCACAAGAGTAAAAATCCCGTTCGGCATCGCACAGATTGGAAAGAGCTTCAGAAACGAAGTTACCACAAAGGCCTTTATCTTCCGTACAAGAGAATTCGAGCAGGCCGAATTAGAATTCTTCTGCGAGCCGGGCACCGATGAACAGTGGTACCAGCACTGGAAAGAGGCCCGCTTTAACTGGTATCTCGATTTAGGCATCAAAAAAGAAAATCTCCACTTCCGCGACCACGACCCGGACGAACTGGCCCATTACGCAAAGGCCTGTGTCGATGTCGAATATAAATTCCCCTTCGGCCAGGGCGACTGGCAGGAACTGGAAGGCATCGCAAACCGTACCGACTACGACTTGCGGCAGCATCAGCGCGGCATCCGCAGCCTGAATAACTGGTTCGAAAGCGATAAAGACCTCATCAGGACCAAACTCATCGAAGAATCCGAAGATTACCTAAAAGGCCCGCTTTCATATTTCGACGACCAGAACAAAAAAAGATTTATCCCTTACGTCATTGAGCCGTCCGCAGGCATTGACAGAAGCGCACTTGCCTTTCTCGTTGACGCCTACGATGAGGAAGAAGTCCGAGGCGAGACGAGAAACCTCTTAAGGTTCCACCCCGCCCTTGCTCCGGTCAAGGTTGCCGTATTTCCACTGGTTAAAAAAGATGGTATGCCGGAAATCGCCCGCAGAATTTATGACGACCTCAAAGGCCTGTTCAACTGCTTCTACGATGAGAAAGGCGCGGTAGGCCGAAGGTATCGCAGGCAGGACGAAGCCGGCACACCGTTTTGTGTAACCGTTGACGGCCAGACTAAGGAAGATAACACTGTAACCGTCCGCGACAGAGACTCAATGGACCAGACCCGCGTCAACACTACCCAATTAAGAACCTTTTTACGCGAAAAACTTGATTTGTGATTAGTGTTATTTGCAGCGATATTGACAATCGATTTTAAATTGATTACTATTAACAGCTATGAAGATAAAAGGAATTATCTGGCTGGATACAATCATTGAGAAAATCAATACTAAGCACGGTGTTTCGCAGGAGGAAGTCCGCCAGATACTTCAAGGGCGGTCTGTTTTTCGGTTCGTCGAGAAGGGATATCGACGGGGCGAAAATGTATATTCGGCGCTGGGACAGACCAGAGCAGGCAGATATCTGATTATTTTTTTCGTATATAAATCAGACCAGCGTATATTGATTCTAACGGCTCGTGGTATGTCTGTTGCAGAAAGAAAACGATATGAAAAAAAGTAGCAATAGAAAAAGCAGTGTCTCCAGGGCGAGAACCTACAGGGCGATGGGCGATTTTTGGGATAGTCACGATTTGTCCGACTTTTGGGACAAAACCCGTCCAGCCAGGGCAAGCGTTCACCTCGAATCCGAGGAATCCTTCTATGGTATTGAAAAGGGATTGTCGCAGACCATTAACAAGGTGGCAAAACAAAGGGGTGTCTCTCCTCATACCCTGGTTAACCTGTGGCTGCAGGAGAAAATCCGGAAACTCAAAACAGCCGGTCGTGGTTGACAATCCGGTACACCGTTTTGCGTTACCGTTGACGGCCAGACTAAGGAAGATAACACTGTAACCGTCCGCGACAGAGACTCAATGGACCAGACCCGCGTCTCTACCGACCAGTTAAAATCCCATCTCCGTGATAAACTCAATATGTAATTCCGTTCCAAAAATTGTCATTTCAAAATATTTAGCCCCTCGGCCTTTAGCTCGGCGTAGTCCTTTAGGACGTAGGCGGCTGCCGAGGGGGTTTCAACCTCTGTAGGTTATTATAATAAATATAATTGTTTGACAATGCCCAATAATGTGATATGATTGGTATTATATAGAAGATTAGAACATCTTTAGGCCTCAGACGAAGATAACTAACCTTTGCAGCTTTTTTGTGTCTAATTTACCTATAGGAGTAACAATGGGAAAAATGCTAAAAACTTCGGCTGATAACAGAAAATGCGCCTTTCCGAACTGCACGCAGACCTTGAGTATCTACAACCATGAGGCTTACTGTCATATACATCGGGGCCAGATGCCTAAAGATAAAGAGGAAAAACCCAGGGTTTCAACTCTTTCTCACGCATAAACCGATGCCGGTACGCCTTTCTGTCGAAGCGCAGTGAAGTCTTGATTCAAGACGCCGAATCTATCTTCGGCTTGAAAATGTGTAACCATATTTCCAGCCTTTGCCGCTGGAATCATCCTCATATCTCTGACCGAGCATTCTTCTTAACCATTGCTGCGCCGATGCCTCACAAGTGAATTGCTGCATAACCCTGAAGTCATCCGGGCTGCTGCGTTGGCGCTTCCTTTTGGCCGGCTCATCCGTAAGTCCTGCATACCTCATACACACTCAACCTTACTAAGGTTCTTTGCTGATATAAGAATAACCTCTTTCTTCTCTAAGGAAAGACAAATCTTTTTCCCGTTTACCCGCGGCTGGTTTACCTCGGCGTAGCGCAGCGAAGACGGGCACGACCACGCCATCCTTTATCCTTCCCCCTTCATCCCTAATCCTTTATCTTTCCCCTTAATCCTTTATCCTTAATCCTTCATCTTTCCCCCACCTCCGTGATAAACTCAATATATAATCGCTGATTTTTATCCGCCGTAGTTTCGACGAAGGTGGAACACAGATTTCACTGACGGGATAAATATTTAGATAGGATAACAGGATTAACATGATAAATTGATTAGCCCCGTCACCTATGGGAGGTGAATTTATCATCCACCACTTTATAATTGACAATCCCGATTTTCAAGAGGATACTATTCCCCAGACCAGCAGCGAGATGATGCAATATTGAAACTACATGATGAGTAAGAAAGTCGCTTATATGACATTAGTAAGGGTTAACTTAGGAGATTGAGTTATGGGAGACGATCAGGATAAAAACCCAAACCAACTTGAAATTATTGAAAAAAATGCTTTTGAGCTAAAAGCAGAGGGTAAATTGCTTTTTGCCTTAGAAAAACTTGAGGAAGCTGTACAACTTGATAAACGTTGGTACCATTTTTTTTATAAAGCAATATGGTTATATGAATTTGGGAAAAAACCCGAAGCAGCAGAGGTATTAATTTATGGACTTAACCTCGAGAAAGCAAAAGAGTTTTATTTCCGTTATCTTAGTGCTGATTTTTTATACAGAGCTGCTTGGACGCAGGCTCAGAAAATTGAGGAGATTGATCAGTCAATTAAAAACATGGATCAAGCAATACAAGAATTAAACACCGCAGAGTATCTACTCTTAAAGAACAAAAAAGGCATAGAAGATTCTCGTCGAAATATACGCAAGGAAATAAAGGATTTGCACCCCACATTTTTAAATAGCGAAGACCTAACTTACGAAGTTCGAGGATTGCGCTCAAAAATAGAAATGATGAGACATGCTGTATTGACGTTTCAAGCAATTATTCAAGCCGAAAGTCGTGTAAATACAGCAATAGAAGAAAATCGTTCTAGAATAAGCGCTGAAAGGGTAAGAACAATCGAACTATTAGGTATATTTACTGCGATTTTTGCGTTTATCTTTTCGGGAGTTCAATTGTTTACGAGTGTGCCTCTTTCTGAAGCAGTAGTACTTCAAGGTGGTATGGCATTGATAATGGTTGTATTTTTTTTAGGAGTTCATCTGGTTACAGATAAACAGGCGAGAACAAAATTGCTTATAGGGATATTCGTAATTCTTTTAATATTATTGGTTCTATTTCCTTTTTATGCTAGACTTGCACGAGATCCCAAAGGAAATAACGTTCTCACAACAATATCAAATCACAATGAAATAACACGAAAACCTATGTAGATTGAACGAGTATTTCACCCATGCGGAAAATCAAAGAAAACCTCGCTAAAGGCAAGTAAAATTGGAAGGGGACAAATGGATTTTGCAATTATTATAACTGTATATGGCATTGCTATTGGTATTGTGGTGTGCTGTATTATATTTGCTTGGCAGGTCAAATCAGAAAACGAAAAGCTGAGGTATGAACGTGATGAGTTGCGAAGAGAGAACAAAAAATTAGAAGAAGAGATAGGCAAAGCAAAAATTAGATCTCAAAATATACCTAGTACCTCATAACATTTGAATTTGTGGGTACAATCTTTTCAACTTGATTCTTGCATCCTCAGTTGTGAACTGCCAGTCCACGGC
>JAFGGH010000033.1 GCA_016930645.1 Sedimentisphaerales bacterium | reverse complement strand
TGGAGCGCTCTCACAAGCCTGGAGCGCTCTCACAAGCCTGGAGCGCTCTCACAAGCCTGGAGCGCTCTCACAAGCCTGGAGCGCTCTTCACAAGCCTGGAGCGCTCTCACAAGCCTGGAGCGCTCTCACAAGCCTGGAGCGCAAGCGACAGGATAATTAAGAACTTGACCCACAAGTCATCATTACGCCAAGCGCGAATACTAATCGGAACCGGTATAAGTAGTATATTGGCAATTGCTTGCAGTAACTAAACGCATCCCGATAAATCGGGATTACCCTATAAGGGTATAAGCCGACAAATAATTAGAGCACTTTAAGATTTTCTGTTCGCATTTAGGCCGTCGTGAGGACGAGGCTGGCAAAGAAGATTGCACAGTGATCCCGATTTGTCGGGATCGCCAGCATTTCTGATGCAGCCGGCCGACCTGCTGCGACGGGCGAAGCACGGCGAGAGACGCAACAGGCATAAAACGAAAACGAAAAATTAAATTGTTCTATATTTGACTGTATATTTGCAATCGTTCAGCTAACGGTTATAATACTGTCTTAACGAAAGTTACGTGTGTTTTTAAGGAAAACTTGTTATGTACGGACGCGATAAAAAATATTACCTCATTTTGCTTGTAATATGTGTGTATCTTATTACAGGCCAGGCTTTTAGCGCAAAGACATGGAAGCTTGAAGACGAAAAAGACTTCCAGGTCGTCTCTGAAACTTCTCAGAACGAATATGCTGTCCAAACCAAATATCTAAAAAGCCTGATTGACCAGGGCAAAGTTGAATTAATCCAGCCTCAGGTTAACAAAATAAAGAAAAACTTCCCGGACTTAGCTGGGCCTGATTTTGACGCTTTCATTAAGGGTGAAGAGGCATACGCAGAGGGAAATTTTACCAAAGCGGTAAGGGAATACGATTCCTTTATGAAAAAATATCCGCACAGCGGATTTCTCGAGGCGGCACTGGAAAGGGAATATTCGATCGCCCAGGCATATCTTAACGGCCAGAAAAAACGCATCATGAAAATCTTTAAAATCAGGGGTTATGCCGAAGGTGTAAAAGTGATGGACCGTGTTATAGAACGTTCCGGCAATTTACCTCTTGCCGTAAAAGCTTCAATTGCAATCGCAGAAAGTTACGAAAAGAGAGGCAAATACGCAGACGCCTATGAAAGATGGTCGCAGGTGTCCTCACGCTGGCCGACTGGCGAAACCGGAAAAAACGCTTTGCTCGCTATGGCAAGATGCAAACACGCCGATTACAGAGGGCCAAACTATGATGTGTCCAGCCTGATTAGTGCAAAGAGTTATTACGAAAACTTCATGATGCGGTACCCTGAAGACGCCAAAAAATATGAAATTGATAAACGCCTGGCCCAGATAAGAGAACAAATCGCTTACAAGGAATATGAAATAGCTCAGTATTATCACAGGACGGGGAGTAATGAAGCCGCTGATATCTACTGTAGCCAGATAATGGAAACCTGGCCTGATACTACTGCCGCTAAGCGTACCGAGAAAATCGTTGAGAAAATTGAGAACGCTCCTCAAAAACAAAAGCATGAAAAGGAGAGCAAATGGAACATCAAAAAATTAATTATGCCGTAAATACAGCCTTAGCGATTTTCTTCGTCTGTATAAGTATTGGGCTGGTTGGTTGTGAAGGGATATCCGGCTATTCCACCGAGTCTTTGTACCCTGACAATGTAGCTACGGTCTATGTTAAGATGTTCGAGAATAAAACATTCGAAAGGGGGATTGAATACGAGCTGACCGATGCTCTTGCAAAGCAAATTGAGGCTTCGACGCCGTACAAAATAGTATCCAGCGCAGACCGCGCTGATACCATACTTACCGGCTACATCGGGCCGGTGGGAAAATCAATCCTCAGCGCTGAACGCGAGACCGGCAGGCCTCTGGAAAAGGAGGTGCTGATTAACGCCACTGTAAGCTGGAAAAATCTGAAAACCGGCGATATCCTGCTCAATGCCGAGCAGGTCTCGGCCTCGGCCACATATTCCGAGTGGCAGAATCAGGGTTTTGCTTACGGTTCGACACTTGCGGCAAACAAACTCGCTAAAAGAATCGTGGAAGCGATGGAAAAATCCTGGTAAAGACTCATTTGTTGAAATTATGGGAGATGCCTCTTAGGTTTTAAAAATTATACTATGGCTGATAATCAACGAAAAAAACAAACCCCACCGCCCCTGAAAAAGCAAACGCCGCAGCAGAAGCAGCAGTTAAAGGCTTACAAAAGGGGGCCTGCAAACTGGCTGTTGATTTTTATTCTCATTATGGCTGCCATAATGCTGATTAAATCAATCCCCAAAAATGAAATCACCTGGAGCCAGTTTGAAGAGTATATGAAAAATGACCGCATTAAAAGTTTAAAGGTGGCTGAAACTGAAATCAAAGGAACTTTCAGAGCCGAGTTTGTTGACTCCCAGGAAAAGATGCCTGAGTCATTCACGGTCAAATTTAATCAGGAAGTCTTCGGTGATAGTTTGAATGAATTGAGAAAAGACAGAGAGATAGAGATTGAATGTAAAAATCCTGAGCTTTGGCTGCCTTTATTTATTAATTTGATTTTTCCTTTGATAATATTTGGTGCTCTTATCTATTTTCTGTTTCTGAGAAACATGCGCAGCGGCACCGGCGGTATGCTGATGTCGTTTGGCAGAAGTCGTCACCGCCTCCAGAGCAAAGATAAAGTTACCGTAACATTCAAAGATGTAGCCGGAATCGAAGAAGCCAAGGAAGAAGTCGCTGAAATAATCGAATTCCTGAAGAATCCGAAAAAATTTCAGCGGCTCGGCGGCAGGATACCTCGAGGCGTATTGTTAATCGGCCCGCCGGGCTGCGGAAAAACACTGCTTGCCAAAGCGATAGCTGGAGAAGCGGATGTGCCGTTTTTAAGTATATCGGGCAGTGATTTTGTGGAGATGTTTGTCGGTGTCGGAGCTTCCAGGGTTAGGGACTTATTCAAGCAGGCAAAAGACAATTCTCCCTGTATAATCTTCCTTGATGAAGTGGACGCAATAGGCAGAAAGCGAGGAGCAGGCTATGTCGGCGGCGGTCACGATGAACGCGAGCAGACTCTTAACGCTATCCTTGTAGAGATGGACGGCTTCGATACAAATGACCAGGTCATTCTTATCGCAGCGACAAACAGGGGCGATATACTCGACCACGCTCTGACGCGTCCAGGACGTTTTGACCGTCAGGTTGTTGTTCCTCTGCCGGACCTCAAAGGCAGACTCGAAATACTCAAAGTGCACGCAAGAAAAGTAAAACTCGGAGAAGGTGTTGAACTCGAAAGACTTGCTCGCGGAACACCAATGTTCAGCGGTGCAGACCTTGCCGCGATTATAAACGAGTCGGCACTTCTGGCTACAATGGCAAATAAGGATTATATCGAACTAACAGACCTCGAAGAAGCCAGGGACAAAGTAAGGTGGGGCCGTGCTAAAAAATCACGTGTTACTGATGAGCAGGACAGAAAACTGACAGCCTATCACGAAGCGGGACACGCCTTTATACAGGCCTCGCTGAAAGACGCCGACCCGCTCCACAAGGTAAGTATAATTCCAAGAGGGCCGTTCGGCGGCGCTACATTCGCTTTGCCTGAGAAAGACAGAATTCACTATACGAAGAGATACTGTCGGGCTTTTATGCAGGTATGTTTCGGCGGCCGTATTGCTGAGGAGATTTTCTGTGACGATATATCAAGCGGTGCTCAGGCTGACATTCAACAGGCTACCGCTATGGCAAGGCAGATGATTGTCACCTGGGGCATGAGTGTCAAAATGGGACCTATCAGCTATGAACCGGACAACGGTATGGGAAAAATATATTATCCTATGCCGACTGAAAGAGATTATTCCGACAAAACCGCAGAAGATATCGATTCCGAAGTTAGAACTTTTATGGATGAGGCGTATGCAAGCGCGAAAGACCTGATTGAATCCAGCAAGGACAAGGTTGAAAATATTGCCCGCGCTCTTCTCAAGTACGAAACACTCGATGCTCATGATGTTAAACTCATATTAGAAGGCGGCCAAATCGACAAACCAACGGTGGCAGACCTCATTGCCGCGGAGCAGGCGAAAGACAAAAACTCTGATGAACAAAAAGCCGGCGGCAATGTAGAAAAAGATGAACCGGCCGAATAATTTGATATTCTTTTTTCTGTGAGGTCTGTTGTGCAGCCAGGATTTACTTTAAAAACGTTTATTTACCTGCTTACTGCTTCGCTATTCTTCACTACCCTGGCCCAAAACACTAAAATTGAACCTGTCGAGCTAAACCGCTACAAAGAAGAATATTCCACAGTTCACATCGAACCTGCCAATATGAATAACGCTCCTGGTATCGCGGTAGTTTTTGAAGGCACGCAAGACCTGCATTATTACGCCAGAGCAGAAACGGCAACAGCGCCGGGTTATGAACTGAAAATCACCGCAAAATCCGACAAATTTACTTTCGACAAGCCTGTCTTCCCAAATTGGGATATTATAAAAGACCCGCTTGGTAAAGATGTTGAAGTTTATGCCGGTAATTTCGAAGTTTTTGTTCCATTCAATACCGAAAAATCAACTCGTACAGAAGCCGAAGTCGATGTGATAATTTCCAGCCAGGCCTGCACAAGTGAAATCTGCTTGTTGCCCACAGAGAAAACCATCAGGACAACAGTCGATTTTTCAAAAAGCGACACCTGGCCGGCAATATCTTTTGAGAAAAAACGAACAGAGGCAAAAGAAGTAAAACCTGAGCTTAGCTACTCGATTTGGTATGCGATTGTATTGGCGTTTGTTGCGGGGCTGTCGCTTAATATTATGCCTTGTGTCTGGCCGATTTTGCCTTTAGTTGTATTGCGGATAGTCGAGCAGGCCAAAAATAACAAAGGCAAAAAGATTACTATGGGTATAAGTTTTTGTTTTGGCATCCTTTTATTTTTCGCCTGTTTAGCCATAGCCAATATCGTCCTGCATCTGACAGTTGGAACGGCATTGCAATGGGGCGACCAGTTCAGAAATCCGGTCTTTGTTACCGTTATGGCCTTGGTGCTGGTTGTTCTTGCGTTGTTTATGTTCGATGTTTTTACCTTTGTTGTCCCGGCCTCGGTATCCGGCAAAGGCTCATCAGGTTCGGGCTTTCTCGGTACAATCGGTATGGGTTTTCTTGCCGCGATATTGAGCACGCCGTGCAGCTTTGGTATCCTCGCCGCAGTCATTGCATGGGCACAGTGCCAGCCGCTTATCCCTGCGACAATCGCGATTTTAGTCATCGGCCTTGGTATGGGGACGCCTTATGTTATTTTGACCGCTATACCAGGCCTGATTGAAAAGCTGCCCAAGCCCGGTACATGGATGGAAATCTTCAAAAAATTCGTCGGCTTTATTCTGCTGGCCGTTGCCGTTTGGTTGATTACCGTTTTACCTGCGGCAAAAAGAGCGGGTATTTTATATTATGCTGTCGTACTTGCCTTTTGCGTATGGATGGCTGGCGGCTGGGTAAACTTCAGTTCTAAACTGAAGAATAAAATTGTTGTCCGTGCATTGGCGGTAGCTCTTGCCGTTGCTGCCGGTTTCTATCTGCTAAAGCCACATGCTGAATTAATAGACTGGCAGGGGTATGATACACAGAAAATCGAAAACGCTATAGAGCAGGGGCAGACGGTTTTGATTAAATTCACAGCCGACTGGTGTCTTAGTTGCCAATGGATTGAAAAAACCGTTTATACACGCAAAGATATAGCTGAGCTGATAGAAGAGAAAAATGTCCTCGTGGTAAAGGCCGACACAACATTAAAAGATACACCCGCGACAAAGGCGTTGCAGAATATATATAACGAGGCTGTACCGTATTCGGTTTTGCATTTACCTGACGGCCGGAAGGAAGGATGGGTCGGTAAAGGTTTTGGAGATGAGCTGATGCAGGCACTTGAAGGAATCGAATAAACGTAAAATGTCTGCAAAAACAAAAAAAGCAAAGCCAAAAGTCAGTAAAACAGAAGCTACCAAGCGCGTCGGGAAAATTCTGCCTATACTTAAAAAACAGTATCCCGATGCGAAGACCGAGCTTGAGTATGGAACGCCTCTGCAACTGCTCATTTGCACGATACTTTCGGCCCAGTGTACCGATGTCAGGGTAAACGAGGTAAGCAGAGAGCTTTTCAAAAAATATGAAAATGCCGAAGATTTCGCAAATGCCGATTTGACCGGGCTTGAACTGGACATAAAATCCACCGGCTTTTTCCGGAATAAGGCTAAAAATATAAAAGCGGCCTGCCAGGTCATAATTGATAAGTACGCAAAAAAAGTACCCGGTACTATTCATGAACTAACGTCATTACCCGGTGTTGGAAGAAAGACTGCAAACGTAATACTCAGCAACGCCTTCGGTATCCCCGCTATAAGCTGTGATACACACGTTATTCGCCTGTCGCGACGTTTGGCCTTGTCCGATAACGATGACCCCGTAAAGCTTGAATTTGATTTAGCCGAAATAGTACCTCAGAAAGACTGGTCGGTTTTCAGTCATACCATAATTCTGCACGGCAGAAGGGTATGCAAGGCCAGAAAGCCAGATTGTGAAAATTGTCTTATTAGTGAATTTTGTCCTTCTGCCAACCGGCCGGATTTCTGGTAAGGAAAAAAATATATGATGGAATTTTCAGATAGACCTGTTCGGGACCTGTGGCGAATCTTCAAGATTATGGCTGAATTCGTCGAGGGCTTTGAAGAGCTTGGCTCGATAGGGCCTGCCGTTTCGATGTTTGGTTCAGCCAGAACAAATCCCGGTGAAAAATATTATCCGCTTGCCGAAGAGACCGCTTATGAAATCGCCAAAGCCGGCTTTGCTGTTATTACCGGCGGCGGCGGCGGGGTTATGGAGGCCGCAAATAAAGGCGCAGCACGCGCCGGTGGAAAAAGTGTCGGCCTTAATATCGAGCTGCCGATGGAACAGATCCCAAACGAATATCAGAACATCTCGCTTAGTTTCAGATACTTTTTCATTCGCAAGGTTATGTTCCTTAAATACGCCCACGGTTTTGTTGTCCTGCCGGGCGGATATGGAACTATGGACGAGCTTTTTGAATCACTCGTCCTGATTCAGACCTTCAAGCAGGCCTCGTTTCCCATAATACTTATGGCAAGCGATTACTGGAAAGGACTTATCGACTGGGTAAAAGAGGTTATGCTGAAAAAGCACGAATATATCTCGCCTGAAGATTTGGATGTTTTTACTATAGTCGACGACCCAAAAGAAGCCGCGAGAATTATTGTTGACTTCAAAGAGGGCGAAGGTGTCGGCGGTTTCAAAATGCCAAATCACACACGAAGAACATAAATCTTGTATCCGTACTTTTGTAAAATATTTAGCCCCCGAACTCGTCCGCCGTAATATTATGAAGGCGGATTTATCGGGGGGGTTATTTTCCCTCCGTTATTTTTGCCTGGCGCAAATGTTCGAGCAGATATTCCTTGTCAGGCCCGCCTAAATGCTCCCACGGCAATATTTCTTCGGCGTTAAATTCCTTCGCTGCCGATTCTTCTATATTAATACCGTGTTCGGCAAACGCCGCTTTCCAGATCTCATTATCGAAGCATTCGTCCCACAAATCAAACCGCGCACCTTTTTTCCATGCCGATTCGATAACATCACATAATCGCCCGTCACCCCTGCCGATCACCGACTCTAACAGGCTGCGTTCGATATTATGAAATTTAAAATTAAGATACCTCGCCCTGAGTTCCTTCTTGCGTTCGAGTATTATTTGTTTGGCGTTTTCAAAGTAACTTCTTGATTGCTGGCCGACCCAGCCGAAAGGAGTATGGGCCTTCGGAACAAACCAGCTAACAGCGACGTTTATGTCGGCGGGGCGTTTGGAAATCTGTTTACGCAATAAGGCAAGCTCGTTGGACAACTCAACGATTCGCGCAATATCTTCTTCCTCCTCTCCCGGCAGGCCGACCATAAAATACAGTTTTAACTTTTGCCAGCCTGCCTTGTATGCCGCTTCGACCGCCTCGAACAGATGCTCATCTTTAATCGGCTTATTGATTGTTTGCCGCAGTTCCTCGCTTGCCGCCTCGACCGCGATTGTCAGTCCGCTTTTTCGCACGGATTTGGCCATCTTAGGCAGCAGCTTCAATTGCTCATCGACCCGCAAACTTGGCACCGATACCCCGACATGCTTATCTTCAAAATACCCTGTTAATTTTGTGACTAATTCTTCGAGCTGGGGATAATCCGCGGTCGAAAGGCTCAATAGACTTACCGTATCGAAACCGGTTGATTTATAACTTTCCTTTGCGATTTCGAAAATCCTCTCGATACTGCGATAACGTATCGGCCTGCGGCAATAACTTGCCTGACAGAACCTGCACCTGCCCGGACAGCCGCGCATAATCTCGACACTTACCCGCTCATGCACCGCCTCGACAAAAGGCACAATCGGTTTGGTCGGGACGGGCGCGTTTTCAAAATCCTCTATAACCGCGTTTTGCTTTTTGATTTTTCTGTCATCGACAGACTGAACATAGCACCAGTTGAATCTCTTAGCTGATTCGAATAAAAATTGCTTTTTGGTTTTACCGGTTTTCTTAAAATCTATCAGAAGATTCGCCAGTTCAAGTATCGCCTCTTCCGCCTCCCCGAGTACGAACAAATCTATAAATTCCGCCATCGGCTCACAGCAGTTTGCCATACTCCCGCCCGCTATTACAATGGGGTCATTTTCACTTCGCTGGCCGCTTCGGATATTTAGCCCCGCCAAATCCACCATATTCAGAACATTCGTATAGCAAAGCTCGTTAGTCAGACTAAAACCGATTATATCGAAACTACTTACTGCCGCTTTGGATTCGAGACTGAACAGCTCTAAGCCCTTGTCGCGCATAATTTCTTCTGCGTCGGCCCACGGAGCGAACACTTTCTCAGCCGCGATATTCTCTATACTGTTCAGGATATGATATAGTATCGCGATACCCGTATGGCTCATCCCGATTTCATAGACATCCGGGAAACATAGTGCAACGGTAAGCTCACACTTATCTAAATCCTTTTTGCTCTGATTTATCTCGCCGCCGATATACCTGCCGGGCATCCGCACATAAGGCAGAAATCGCTTTTCCACTTCATCTGCCAAAATTTTCATTTGCCTTTTTACCATTGTCGCATTATACAAGAAAAAGAATACAGAAAACAGAACGCAGAATACAGAATAACGAATTCCAAGATAAATACGCAGTACGATAAATAGTGTCATTCCGAGCGCAGTCGAGGAATCCATTTCGTTTAGCCTCGCTGCTTGCGGCGAGGGTGTCATCTATATCTCTCTGTGTTCTCTGTGCTCTCTGTGGCTATAAAAAACAATAACTCTGTGGTTATAAAAAACTATGCAAACAAAACGACTTATTAGAATAGCTGTTTTCACAATTATAATCCTTGCGGTCATCTTCTTTGCTCCGAAGGGGATGGTGGAGCTGGACAGCGGATATAAGAATATAATGGGCACTTTCGCAAGGGTCCTGGTTGTCGCTAAAAATCAAAAAACTGCACAAAAAGCAATAGACGCTGCTTTTGACTGTCTCGAACGCATTGAAAACTTAATGAGCGTTCATATCGCCCGTTCCGAGGTTAGTAAAATAAATTCCCTTGCCGACAAAGAGCCTGTCACCGTAAGCGATGACACGTTTGCCGTCCTGGAAAAATCAATCCAAATATGCCGGCTCACAGACGGCGCGTTCGATATTACTATAGGCGCGTTAATTGACCTTTGGAAAAATGCTGCCGATACAAATCAGCCTCCAACCGATGATGAGCTTGCAAAAGCCAAAAGTCTGACCGGTTACGACAAACTTATTCTCAATCCCGACGATAATACCGTCCGGTTTTCACGGCAAGGCGTGAAAATCGACCTCGGCGGTATTGCCAAAGGCTACGCCATCGACCAGGCGCTCGAAACCCTGAAAAATGCCGGTGCGCTCGGCGGTCTTGTCGATTTAGGCGGTAACATCCGCTGTTTCGGCACCCCCGCAGGCCGAAAGGAATACTGGCTCATCGGCCTGCAGAACCCCGACCTGAAAAATCCGGATGCCCTTTTAATGAATTTAAAACTCACAGATGAGGCGGTAGCCACAAGCGGGCATTATCATCGCTTTTATGATGTTCAGGGCAAGCGCCAAAGCCATATCATCGACACCAAAACCAGCTACGGCACAAATAAGCTCAGCAGTGTTACAATAATTGCCAAAGATGCAATTACAGCGGATGCTTTCTCTACCGCTGTAAGCGTCCTCGGAAAAGAAAAAGGCCTGGAGCTAATCGAGTCTATCGCTGATACTGAAGCGATTTTAGTTTCCCCTGCTCCGGATTACGAAAAGATCTTTT
Source organism: Sedimentisphaerales bacterium (assembly GCA_016930645.1). Lineage (GTDB taxonomy): Bacteria > Planctomycetota > Phycisphaerae > Sedimentisphaerales > Anaerobacaceae > JAFGGH01. The sequence goes on along the minus strand of JAFGGH010000033.1, from coordinate 16,267 downwards.
CCAATAATGCCGAAAAATACATATCAGACACTGATTAACACTGATAAGCACAGATTTTATTCCTTTCTTGAAAGCCAAATCCGCCTTCGCAAGAGCTTCGGCGAGACAAGTTGGCTTTGCCCGCCTGAGGCGGGTAAAAATTGGGTTCGTTTTTCTGCACACCCCTGTTTTTTGCAAAATATTGGGTTTGCCCGCCTGAGGCGGGTGAAAATTGGCTTTGTTTGGCTTTGTTTTGGGTTCGTTTTTCTTTGAAATCGGCGTTTTTGGGCTAAAAATGAGGATAATTGGCTTTGTTTTGTAAAAAAAGGTGTGATTTGTAGAGGCCTCTCTACAAATGTAGAGACGTAAGTACTGAAACCACAAGGACATAACCACGAATCCGCCAAACAAACGGCGGACAAGTTCTCACGAATTAACACTAAAACACAAAGAAAAGTTAGTTTTGAGTTGCGGAATCTCATTTTTTACCAATATGGCCTTTTTGACGTGAAAATACCGTTTCAGGTTCACTATTGAGTGAACTATTGTGTATTTTACTGTATGAGCAAACATTTGTCAAGTGTTTTTTCATGAATTTTTATCCAATGATAGATGCGGTTATTGTAGTTTTATGAATTTTGCTAAAAATCTTGGCCTTGCGTAAAAGGCCCTTGATGTAGAACCGTGTCCAGCGCCTTTTGTTCTCGGTTGAATGTAATATCCCATTTTGCCAGTCAGAGCATTAAACCCCTTATTGGGATTAAGTAAAGTGTTTCGAACAAGGTCATAATCCGCCTTGACAGCATCGTATAATTCACCGTGCAAATCAAATTCCACGACAGAATGAATATAGCTCGGCTCATCGACGTGTTTACCGACGGTTCTCGCAACAACCACTATCTTGTTAAGCTTCATAAGAAGATGACTTTCTTCGAATTCTTTCTGGCAAACATTTACAGGGTCTATCATTGTAATTGCCATTGTTTCTTTGAAGGCAAGAGCTCCGTCTTTTTTGTATTTGAGCGGAATTGATTTTAATTCCCACGAACCAAAATTAGGTGACTGTGCTGAATTGATAGGTATCCCAAGATGTTGTTCAAATACATGTCCAGCCCAGCCTTTATTTACCTTCTTTCCGCGATATATTGTTACGTTGAAATGACGAGCAAGCTCATGAATTTCTTTACCAACAAGCTTTTTTAGCTTCTCTATGGCTTCGGCTCTTTCCATACCTATAAAACCAGTTCGCACATTTCTTTTGGATTTAAAAAGCAGGATTGCTCTAAAACGTCTTTAATACGTGGTATTGCCATCTGGTCAAGATATTTTTGTTCTAAATCGATACCAATGAATCTTCTATTGTTTCTTAATGCCACTACCCCAGTTGTGGCGCTTCCACAGAAAGGGTCTAAAACAATATCCTTATCTCTGCTTGTGGCTAAGATTATTCGCTCTAATAATGCTTCCGGTTTCTGTGTAGGGTGCTTACCGTATTGTTTCTCGCCGTTTTTAGGAGTTCTGATTGCCCAAACACTTCGCATTTGCTTGTTGGGTTTTTTTAGAAAATCGTCACCCCAATTTTTGCCTTTAACCAGTTTATAGTTGAAGTAATGTTTTGACTTCTTGTCTTTTCGAACCCATAGCAATGTTTCATGGCTGGCGGTGAACATACGACAGGCAAGATTGGGGGCAGCATTTGGCTTAAACCAGCAAATATCATTTATCAGATGCCATCCTTGTTTCTGCAGAGCGAAACCACATGCATAAATAGAATGGTAAGTACCGGATACCCATAAAGAACCGCTTGGCTTCAATATACGCCGACAAGCCTCAATCCAATCGTAATGAAACTGGAAATCTTCCTCAATCCCTTTGCTTTTATCCCACTTGCCTTTATTAACGCTTACTCGTTTGCCTGCATGACAGGTAAAACCTCCGTTGGAAAGATTATATGGCGGGTCAGCGAATATTAGGTCTATACTTTCATCAGGCAAAGTGCTTAATACTTTAATCACGTCGCCATTGAAAATCCTGATTCCTCTTTGACTAAAATATGCCTTCATTGGCTCCTTTTCACTCAATCCCTTATATCACAAGTTTTTAATTGCAAGATTGGTTTAGAGCAATTTAAGTTTTAGTGTTCGTTTTATGCCTGTTGCGGCTTCGGCTGTCGGCATCAGATTTGCTCGCGATCCCGACAAATCGGGATCGCTGCGCAATCTTCTTTGCCAGCCTCGTCCTCACAACGGCCTAAACCTGAACATAAAATCTTAAAGTGCTCTATTTTACAGTTTGGAAAAGGAATAAACAAGGCAATTTTAAGACCGCTACAGCATGGGACTGGCGTTAATCAATTAATAAATCACCATTTAACTTGCCGTTGCAGCGGTTTTCTTTGCCGGTTGGCGCGGTGCGGGGGCGGTTTTGAGAACCACGGATGTAAAAGATTGCCACAGATTTATCATTACTTGCTGAAGATTTTTTCAGCTTCGCTCATCATCCTGTCCAGATGTTGTTTTGAGGCGCCGGGACGAGGGTCAAGCATAGCCTTTGCGGCATGTCTCTGGACGCGCCTCGTAGCTTCATCAGCCTCTGGTGTTGCAGCTTCAATCAATCCTTCAATTAGTTTATCACTCAAAGGTCCATCATAAGCTTTTGCACCCTTACGATAACGTTGAATCATATCTACGGATTCTTGCATCGCATTTCCATGGCTTCGAACGCTGCTTTGTGTATAGCCATCCGTAGAACGGCTGTTTTGAGCGGAAATCCTTTTCATATCTGTTGCTACTGTGCAAAGAGATGGTTTTGTTTGCTTGTACAGCATTTTGTAGTACATGGCTTCTTCTGTCAGCTTCCTGGAAATATTCTCCTGGTGTATACGTTGGTCAATTTTAAGCGGGGACAGCCTTACAACTGAAACAGCAATAATAATGACCGAAAACAGGAGGCTTGAGTTCCATGTGAATCTTGAACGATCGATACTATTGCAGATTCGTAACAATATTAAATAAAGTATGATAAAAATTATTGTTCCAAGAGGGCAAGCTGCAATGTCTCCATTATGCTTAATGAAGAAACTTTGTGATATTAAGGCGATAAAAAGCATTATTACGGTGACAATCTTGAAGGCTTTAGGAACGGACTTTGTTATTGGCTTATCGTTTGAGCCCGTAGTTGTGAAGTTATTAGACTTCGTCATTTTGTGCCTTGGTGTTTAATTTACACTTTTTCTTCGGCCTTTTTCTTCGGCTGTCTTGGTGCTGGTGCATTTTTGCCTCGATAGACAATTACACAAGTCGGACACTTGTTGTATGCTATTTCGGTCTTATCGTCCGGCTGGTATTTTTCATAGTCCATTCCGGCAAGATTGTTACTTACGGTAAACAATTCGGTTTGCTTTGCACACAGGCCGCAGGCTATGCAGCCTACCGCGCACATCTTGCGAGTGTCTTTGCCGGCTTCTTTGCTGCTGCACGCGACGACGAGCATATTCTCGTTAGTAAACGGAACCATCTTTATCAGGTCGCGCGGACAGGCCTTAGCGCAGGCACCGCAGCCGGTACACTTTTGGTAATCGACTGTGGCAAGGCCATCGATGATATGCAGGGCGTCGAACTTGCAGGCAGCTACGCAATCGCCGAAGCCGAGGCACCCGAATTTACAGGCCTGGACGTTCGCAAGGGCGTTGGCGGCGGTGCAGGTCTCTATGCCCTGGTAGTCGGCGTAGCAGGTTTTGTCGTCTTTATGGGCGCGGCAGTGGACGATGGGGCGTTTCGGCGGGCCGGATTCGCTGATTTGCAGATTGAGGATTGCCCCGATTTGCGCGGCAACTTTGGCGCCGCCCGGTGCGCATTTGCCGATAAGCTCGGGATTTTCGACGACGGCCTTGGCATAAGATGCGCAGCCTGCATAACCGCAGGCGCCGCAGTCGATGCCCGGCAGGGCTTTATGCACCTGCTCGACCTTCGGGTCAACTTCGACTTTCAGCTTGATACTGGCAATGAGCAGGACAATCGCAAAGACGGCGGCCAGGCCGAGCATAATCAGCCCGGCAGGCCACGCTGTGTTCCACAATTCCGTAACGTTAGCAAGAAGAATTTCACTCATTTACACATTTACCCATATACTCATCGACTCATTTATTTAATCATTCCCGCAAAACCCATAAACGCAAGTGTCAATAATCCGGCTGTTATAAGCGTAATCGGGGCGCCTCGCAGGCACTTAGGCACGTCGGCCATATTGAGATTTTCCCGAATGCCGGCCATAATACATATCGCAATGGTAAAGCCGATTCCCGCCCCGAAGCTGAGAACGACAGCCTGGGCGAAATTGTGGATGTCCCAAAGATTCAAAAACAGACACAAACCCAGTATCGCGCAGTTGGTTGTAATCAAAGGCAGAAATATTCCGAAGCTCTCATACAAAGTCGGAAAGAATTTTCTCAGGTACATCTCAACGAGCTGGACGGCACCTGCGATGACCAAAATAAAACATACATACCGTGTTACATCAAGGCCGTAAGCTTCAAGTGCCGGGTTCATTAATATCAGGTGGTCGATTAACCAGGTGAGGGTGCCTGCCAAAGTTACCACGAATGTTACCGCCATTCCCATCCCGAAGGCCATATCCAGCCTGCCGGAGACACCGAGGTATGGGCAGATGCCGAGGAACTTGGTCAGCACAAGGTTATTGACCAGCACCACCGAAATAAACGCCATTATTAATGTCTGTACATAATCCATAATAAGTCCTAAGCTCTCTTTTTGGTAATTGCGTTAATCAATCCGAGAATCAGGCCTAATGTAATAAACGCGCCGACCGGCATAGACATTGCCGCCAAGGGCACGAATTTGTCCGGCATTACCGCTATATCGAATATCGTTCCTGCCGCCAGTAATTCTCTCACCGAGGCAAGGATGCACAGGGCAATAGTAAAACCGAGACTCATACCGAGGGCATCGGTGATACTTGTAATAAGATTGTTCTTACTGGCACAGGCCTCGGCTCTGCCGATGATAATACAATTAACGATGATAAGCGGAATGTAAGGCCCAAGTGTTGTGCTCATTTCGGGTGCAAAGGCTTTGACCGCTAAATCAGCGATGGTAACGAAGGTCGCTATGGTCAGAGTAAACATCAAAATTCTAAGATGCGGTTTAAGAAGATTTCGCATTAAGCTCACTACTATATTGCTGCACGTCAGAACAAACATCACGCAGATACTCATCGTAAGAGCCGGCTTGACCGCGCCTGTTACCGCAAGTGTCGGGCACATGCCGAGCAACAGGCGGAACACGGGATTCTCACGCCACAAGCCTGCGATAAAAGTGTTTCCTAAATTTCCCTGATTTGGCTCTGCCATTAGTCAATCAATCCTTTTTCTTTTAGTATTGATTTCAGCTCTTCGATATGGTCGTTAAAAATCTTGACTGTTGCCTGGCTGCTGACAGTCGCGCCGGTTATAGCGACAATCTTGTTGTCGATTTTTTTCGTGTCGCCGCTTTTGATAAGTTCCAAAGCGCCGGCAGGCGCCCCGACAAACTGAGCACGGAACCAGTCTTCCTTTATCCTGTCGCCAAACAACGGTGTTTCGTTACTGGATAGAACATCAAAGCCGAGAAACTTATCGCACGTGCCGTCAACAGCGATTATTAATTTAATTTTGTCGGCGAAGCCGGCGCCGGTGCCGACAAAAGCGAAACCGATTATTTGCCCGCCGTTGTCGGAGGCTTTGTATATGTCCGTTTTGTAGCCTGCGATTTCAGCCTGGTCGATTACTTTCTCGAAGTTTGTCGCTTCGCTCATCAGACCGCGCATCATATTGTTCAAGGCATCGATTTGGTTTTGCTCGATTTTGTCTTTCAGCGCCGCGTTTGTCATGGCGAGCAGCAGTCCGAAACAAAACGCCGCGGCTATCAAAAGCCAGCTTTGCTCTATAAAATGTTTAACGCTTCGCATTGGGTTTACCTCCGGCAGGAGTCAGCTTGCATAACCTGTCGAGCATCGGCGTTACCGCGTTCATCAAAAGAACCGAATACATAACGCCTCCGGGATAGCCTCCGATTATTCTTATCAGCATTGTCAATGCCCCTACACCGATACCGAAGAGCCACATACCCTTAATCGTAATAGGTGCCGTAACGGGGTCGGTCGCGATAAAGAACGCGCAGATGAACAATCCGCCGCTGACTAAATGAACGACCGGCGACATGTAAACATTATCATCAATTAGCCACGCTATAGCCGCGAACACAAATGCGCTGAGAAGCACCGCGAGCGGAATATGAATATCGATTGTTTTTCGGATTAATAGAAATACTCCGCCAATCAGAAGTGCTAATGCGCTGGTTTCACCCAGGCAGCCGCCGACCTCGCCCAGAAACGCGGCCTTGATTTGACCGTTTAGTGCCTTTGCTTTGCTCTTGTTCTTAATCGCTTCCTTGCTGTGTGCTAAAGGTGTCGCTTCCGTTCGTACATCATAGCCGATTGGCTTTACAGCTTTTCCTGTTCCTTTAGTAGCCTCTGTAGTTGTGTATACTCCTTCGGTCGCTCCGATTGTCGGCATTTCGTGGTTTATTGTCGCGGGGACCGTCCAGGTCGTCATCATAATTCCAAAAGATGCAGTAACAAAAGCTCTGCCTGCCATCGCGGGATTGAAGATATTGCAACCCAGCCCGCCGAAGACCATTTTGCCGATTGCTATTGCGAAGATACTGCCGATTACCGCCGCCCAGATTGGAAAAGCAGGCGGAACGGAAAACGCAAGTATTATTCCTGTTACCACGGCGCTCAAATCACCGAGCGACTCTAAGGAATTATCTTTTTTTCTGAGAAGATTACAGACTAATTCGGTAACGACACAGGACACTACACAGGTCGCGGTCAATGTTACGGCGTACCAGCGGAAATAGTAACAGGCGGCGATGAAAGGAAACATCAGGCCGATACAGACATCGCCCATCACCCTTCGTGTTGACAATGCCTGGCTTATATGCGGGGCCGGTGTTACCTTAATTTCACTTAGCATCAATACTTCCTTATTTTTTCTTCTGTTTGACCAACAAGGCCTTTCCCGTCTTGATGTATCCTGCCAGCTCGATATTAGCGGGACACACATAACTACAGCATCCGCATTCAATACAGGCGCTCATATAATAATCCTGCGCGGTTTCGAGCATGTTGTGCATAACCGCATGAGCGATTTTTGTCGGATTCAGATTTTCCGGACAGGCCTGAATACACCTGCCACAGCGGATACAGGCTGTCTGCCGCTTTTCGTGCTTGGCCCTGCCTATTTGCTTTTTTGTAAGTATTGTTATCGAACCGGTCGTCTTGGTAATCGGGCTTGTCAAATCTCCGATTGCTATCCCCGTCATCGGTCCGCCCATAACAACTTTAGCGCCTTTTTCCGTAAGCCCGCCGCAGAATTCAATCAGCTCAGCAACGGAAGTCCCTATCGGTACATAAAAGTTGCCGGGCTGCTTTATCGCATGTCCTGTTACCGTAAGGGCACGATGGGTCAAAGGCTTATTCTGTGTTACCGCTTCGGCTATGGCAACCGCTGTCGCGACATTACTAACCAAAATGCCGATAGCAGGGGGGATACCGCCTGTCGGTACGAATTTATCCAGCACGGCTTTTATCAACTGTCTTTCTCCGCCCTGCGGATACATCGTCTTAAGCGGCATTACTTCTATATCTTCACAACCCCTGGCATTTTTCAGGGCTTGTTGCATTGCTTCTATTGCCCTGGGCTTGTTGTCTTCGATAGCGATTACTGTTCTTTTACAGCCTGCCGCCTTCCGAATCAGTTTTATACCCGTGGTAACTGCATTAGGCCTTTCGAGCATCAGCCTGTAATCGCAGGTAATAAACGGCTCACATTCACAGCCGTTGATTATCAGTGTCTCTTTAGGCGGTTCCGGGTCAATCTTAATCCGCGTTGGAAATCCCGCTCCACCCATCCCGACAATTCCGGCGTCGGCAACGGCGTTGAGAATCTGCTCGGTGCTGTATGCGTTTTCATCGAAATCATTCGAAAAATCCGCAGGCGGTATAAGCGGACTATTACCTTCGGTATCCACATCGATAACAACAGCAAGGCATCTTCCCAAAACCGCGTGCGATTGCAGCGCTATCTCTTTAACCTTGCCTTTGACCGGGCTGTGAACCGGCGCAGAAACAAACGCATCTGCCTTGCCTATCATCTGACCGGCCTGGACCGGAACACCTTTATTTACCAGGGGCTTGCACTGCGCACCGATATGCTGGCTTAAAAGAACAGCAACTTGTTTTGGCAAAGGGCCTGCCGCAATAGCGCAATCTTTGGTAAGTGCTTTATAATCAGGGGGATGCACACCACCCGGAAAATGAAATTGGTTTTTAGAGCCTTTAACAAGGGATTTAGCCACAGTCCCGATGTATCGGGATTTGCCACAGAGAACACAGAGGTCACAGAGATAAAAAAATCGTAAAATCGGTTGCGGTTTCGCGGCTCGTATCGGTTGAGTCAATCGTGAAACGTTATTTATTACGCAACCGAGAGACGTTAGACGACCCGGCTTCGCCTCGCTTCGCCGAGGCGGGAACGAGCAGCGCAACCGTTCAACGAAAAACGCAACAGATTTATAAGCTTGTGTTTTTTTCATAATATTAAGAACTTTTAATCATTACTGGCATATTTGCGTTTGCCTATTTTCTCTATGTTTCCTAAATGCACGTAGCAGAATGATAAAGCCAAATGTTATGCCCGCCGCGATACCGAAATGCAAAAGTGTTCGTAATCCCATCTTTTCAGCATTTTTGCCTATAAATTGCTCAAAAATCAGCAAACTACTGATAAAAACGAGCAAGGGAAGTACAAATGCCGATATTATCTTCGACAGAACAGACGGTCCTTTATATTCCGCCATGCGGCTATATACCTGCCCGCAGCTATCTTTTTGAGCGCAGTTATTACAAATGTTCTTTTCGAGCATTTTTCTTTACATAAAAATAAAGTTGAACTTATAATAGATTCGGGCATATATTTCAAATAGAATATTCATAAGGGAGTAAGATTATGAAAGTTAAAAGCATTTTTCTGTCATCAATGCTGTACCTGGTTTTGGTTACAGGCTGTGCCACAAATCCGATCTCGGGAAAATCTCAGCTTATGCTGCTTGGTGAAGACCAGGACATCGAGCTCGGAAAACAATACTCGCCTGAAATCGAAAAGCAGCTTGGCGGAAGAATTCAGAATACGTCATTACAGAATTATCTTGATATGGTAGGCCAAAGAATGGCACGCGTAAGTCACAAACCATACTTCGAATATACTTATGTTGCTCTCGAAGATGATATGATAAATGCCTTTGCACTTCCCGGCGGCCCGGTTTTTATCACAAAAGGCATGTTAAAAAAACTCGAAAACGAAGCCCAGCTTGCCTCCATTTTCGCACATGAAACCACCCATGTTGTAGCGCGTCACTCAGCGGCGCAGATGAGCAGGGAGATAGGTATTAGTTTTGCTCTTTCAGTAGCTTCCTCAAAAGCGTCAGGCTCCGCTATGCAGGTTGCCGATATAGCCTCTCAAATGATTGGCCTTAGTTACAGCAGGACGCAGGAGAGAGAAGCCGATATCGGCGGGCTGGAATATATGACAAAAGCCGGATACGACCCATACGAAATGGTAAAGACGATGCAAATGCTCGAAGAAGAATCCCAGGAAAGGCCTCTGGAATTTTTCTCAACACATCCCAATCCGGAAAACCGAATCGAGTACATCGAAGAAGAAATTCGCATGAAGGGGTATTCAAAGCCAGGCCTGAAAGTCGGGGCCGATGACTATAAACGTTCCGTCCTCGACGAACTTAACTATTAGCACAGATTTTTCATTAACTATAATGAAAGCGAAATTTAAATCCGTAAAACGATTGTGGTTGCAAGGCTCGATAAGGAAATCAGGTTATCAGGGAACCAGGATGCAGGATAGCAGGTTATCAGGAAATCAGAATAACGGAATATAAGTGAAACAGATAACCTGTCGACCTGATAACCTAATATCCTGATAATCTACATACGGGTAGCACAAACAATAAATGAAAAACAACAGGTACTTTCTGCGTGATTAAGGGGTGGAATATTCGGGTTAATACTATCCGCTGTATTCCAGTATTCTCTTCGGCTCTTCCGGCATACCTGTGCGAGACGAAAGATAGGCAGCTTCTATTACCGCCATGTTTTTCAAATGTTCATTCGCCGAGCATATAAGTTTATTTTCCTGCGGTTCAAAAATACTTAGCGCAAAATTGTCCAATGTCCCGGCAAGCAGTAACTCTGTGCCTGTTGAAAACTTTTTCTTTTTCTTAGCCTCTCCGTTGTCATCGCTGATTTGAAGGACATCGCCGGAAAGTACCAGTGTCTTTTCCTTGCCGTAACAGTTTATAATCCGCACCCCTTCATTTGTCCCTTCTATTTTTCTCGCCACTAAATTACCGCACAGATCATCGGTGTATTTCATCATAACGCTTATGGTATCTTCGGTCAGAGCTCCTCTTTTTTGTTTATCTTCTGCGTTATTAGTTGCCAGGCAATAAACCTGCTCCGGCAAGCCGAAGGTTCCGACGAAAAAATCCACAATCTCATAACAGTCTCGCAGCAATACTCCGCCTCCCGCAAGCTCAGGGTCGTTATGCCAGACAGGCCGGCCGCTGCCGCCGTAACTGCAGTCCGCTGTTATCAGTTTGAATTTTTGAATTGCCTCTTCTTTAATTGACTCACTAAGAGCTGTCAGGCTTTCGATATATCTTGACTGCGCCGATACCGCGTATGTTACTTTCTTCTCGTCGGCATATCGAAAAAGCTCCGCAGCCTGGCTGAAATTCCTGCCGGGCGGTGAGAGCTTAAAAATGTGAATGCCTTTTTCCATTGCCAGCCGAATATGCTGCTCGCAGCTGTACAATCCCGCTGCCACCAGAATACAATCGACTTTACCGCTCATCACAAGCTGGCGATAATCATCGAACCACTCGCATTGATATTGCTTAGTCGTTTGTTCGGCGATTTCGCTTTCCTTTTCCGCTACTGCCGTGATATCGAAATATGGAGATTCCGCTGCACACTCAAGGAGTACGCCGCCTTCTTTCAATCCCAGCACCGCTGCCTTTAATTTCTTTTTATCCATAACCACAAATAATACTCTACTTTCCCCCGGTTCCGCAATATCCAACTTGTCTGATTTCAACTCGGCTCGGCGTTTGCCCGCGGCAGGCGGAATCCGCAATAAAAAAAGTGAAAAAAATTTTAATTTTTTTCAAAAAAATCTATTTGTCCTGTTGACAAGCGGGTTTTTCGCCCTTATATTGCAATGTTTTCAGCCGTGGCGAGCACGGTGAGTGGTTACTGTGCGCTGACAAGTTGGGCTGTGGCACATCATTTTGATGGTCAGGGACGGTTGATAATGACAATTTAGATAATACCAGGGGATTTTGGCCTGGAAGGGTCTATTCAATCGACCCGAATCTTTCTAAGGAAGGCGCAAAGGTGTAGCCGACGGCATAAAGCCGGCCAGGCCAGCCAGAAATGCCTTTCCTGCCCATAATTGTGGATTTTGCTCGATTTGAGCTGCTTATTTTATATCGGTACAGTGCTAATAAGGCTGATTTTGGCCTATAAACTGTTAAATAGAATAGATTTGCATTATTTTGGTAACTTTATAATACGGCGAACAGCTTCGCTATCTTAATAAAGCGATAATAACGAGGCGAATTTATGGCGACGTCAGAGACAGAACGAATCAGAATTCGAATGGAGGCCTATGATCATCGGGCTTTGGACGCATCTGCGAAGGAGATAGTAGATGCGGCCCGGAGGACGAACGCTAAGGTCAGCGGCCCGGTGCCTTTGCCGACGCGGATTGAGCGATATACGGTATTGCGCAGCCCGCATATAGACAAGAAGAGCCGTGAACAGTTCGAATTGAGAAGCCATAAGCGTCTGATAGATATACTGGAACCTAACGCCCGCACGGTGGAGGTTTTGAATCGCCTCGTAGTACCTGCGGGTATTTTTGTAAAGATAAAGGCATAAGTTGGTTAATTGGTTAATTGGTTAATTGGTTAATTGTGGTTGATGTACTTTAGTAATTGAATAAGTAGATTAGTGAATAGATAAAATGGCGATGCTGCTTGGACGAAAAGTTGGAATAACTCAGGTTTATGATGAAGCTGGAGACCTGCTTGGCGTGACAGTGATAGAGGCAGGGCCTTGCGCGGTTTTGCAGGTCAAGACAACCGAAAGCGATGGATATAGAGCTGTCCAGATGGGATTCGATGATGTTAAGCCGACGCGGGCAAAGAGACCTGAACTGGGTCATTCAGCAAAAGCGGCGACAACTCCTAAAGGATTTGTTAAAGAGATGCGTCTCGAAGGGGACGCAGAAAGTGAATATAAGGCTGGTGACTGCATAACGGTATCGGTTTTTAGTGAGGCAAAGAACGTTGATGTCATCGGCACCAGTAAGGGTAAAGGATATGCCGGTGTGATGAAACTTCACAATTTCGGCGGATTTCCGGATTCGCACGGCACCGAAAGGAAGCATAGAGCGCCCGGTTCTATCGCGAGCTTCGCGACCGACAGAGGCCACAGCGGCAAGCTTAAAAAAGGCAAGAGAATGGCAGGCAGAATGGGTCACGAGAGGGTTACCACGAAGAACCACAAAGTAGTATCAATAGATGAAGATAAGAACCTGATAGTTGTTAAAGGTCCGGTGCCCGGCCCTGCCGGCAGTTATGTGATAGTCAGAAGCAGTCAGAAAGTGTGATATTCGTACTATGTACCGCATTGTGCGTACCGCGAAGAAGTTTAAAAGAGTTTAGAGTAAAAATGATTAAATTAGCTGTATATAACAGAGAAGGTAAAGAAGTCGACAGCCTGAAAGTAAATAAGGATTCTCTCGGCGGTAAGGTGCGTTATGCGCTTTTGAAGCAGGCTATCGTGATGTATCACGCTAATAAGCGTGTTGGTACGGCAGCCGGTAAAGGAAGAAGTGAAGTGGAAGGCTCAACAAGAAAGCTTTTCAAGCAAAAGGGAACCGGCAATGCCCGGGTTGGCAATGCTCGGACAGGCAAAAGGGTTGGCGGTGGAGTTACGTTTGCAAAAAAGGCGCGTGATTTCAGCAAGGATATGCCGAAGAAGCAGAGAAGATTAGCGAGAGATTCAGCGGTTCTGGCGAAGCTTTTGAGCGAGAACGTGGTCGTGGTCGATGAATTGAAATTCGACAAGCCCAGGACAAAAGATTTTGCGGCGATTTTGAATAACTTTAAAATAGACCGAAGCTGCCTTGTTACGCTAAAAGAGCGTGATGAGAATGTTTTTAAGTCGGCAAGGAATATTTATAAGGTTGACGTTATGCCGGTGAGCGAGCTTAACGCCGGCGATATTTGTAATCATAAGAAGATGCTTTTTACGAAGGACGCGATTTTGTCGGTCTTGGACAAAAGTGAATAGTAATGGAAGATTATAAAGTAGTAATTCGGCCTTTAGTTACTGAGCAGGGGATGCACTTTGCCAATGTCAAAGGTGCGTATTCTTTCGAGGTGGCACAGGGCGTTAATAAGACTCAGATACGAAAGGCGATTGAGAATTTATATAACGTAAAAGTTCGCAGGGTCTGTACGGCCAACCGGAAGGGTAAGCTCCGCAGGAAAGGCAGAAGTATCGGCAAGACGTCCGACTGGAAGAAGGCAGTAGTATATCTTAAGCCGGATTATCATATAGACCTGTTCTAACAGGTGAGGTTATTATGGGAATAAAAATATACAATCCGACAAGTGCCGGGCGCAGAAACGCATCGGTTAACGATTATTCAGAGCTGACAACAAGCAAGCCTGAGAAATCGCTTTGCAAGCGAATCAAGAAGAGCGGCGGGCGGAATCATTTCGGCGAGACAACGGTTCGTTTTCGGGGCGGCGGTGCGCGGAAGATATATCGTGTAATCGATTTCAAGCGTAACAAAGATGGAGTTCCGGGCAAGATAGCAACAGTTGAATATGACCCGAACCGCAACTGCTTTATCTCTCTGGTAAATTATTCTGACGGCGAAAAAAGATATATCCTTGCGCCTAATGGTATTAAGGTAGGCGACGTAATCGAAAGCGGCGATGTTGCCGAACCTAAGACAGGTAACGCAATGAGATTGTCTGCAATACCATCGGGGATGGAGATTCATAATATAGAAATGACAGCGGGTCAGGGCGGCAAGCTGGTTCGTGGAGCAGGCAGCTCGGCAAAAATAGCAGCTAAAGAAGGTGACTGGGTGACAGTGATTCTTCCGAGCGGCGAGATGCGAATGCTTCGCAAAGAATGCCGTGCCACGATAGGCCAGCTTAGTAACGCGGACTATCAAAATATAAAGATAGGCAAAGCCGGCCGCAAGCGTCATATGGGCATTCGGCCTCACGTCAGAGGTAAGGCGATGAACCCTGTAGCTCATCCAATGGGCGGTGGTGAAGGCAGGAGCAACGGAGGAAGGCATCCGTGCTCACCGACGGGTGTATTAGCAAAAGGCGGCAAGACCCGAAATCCGAGGAATACCAGTAATAAGCGGATTATTCGGAGAAGAAAAAATATACGGCAAGGACAGTTGGTTCTTTAGTGGATAGTTATAAGAGAATAGTGAATAGAGATATTAAATGAGCAGATCACTGAAAAAAGGGCCTTATGTAGAAGAGAAGCTTTTAGCTAAAGTAACAAAGCTTCTGGCGACCGGGTCGCATGAACCGATTAAAACCTGGTCTCGCAGCAGTACTATAGTACCGGAATTTGTAGGTTATACGTTTATGGTTCATAACGGCAAGATGTTCCATAAGGTTTTTGTGACGGAAGATATGGTTGGGCATAAGCTCGGTGAGTTTTCCCCGACCCGTATCTTCAAGGGTCACTCGAGTAAGAAGATTTCATAGTGAATATTTGATAGAAAAGCGGCTATGTTAAGCTCAAGAAAATTTAAAAAAGTTTGTAAAAGTCGTGGCGCCAATATTGAAGAATTGGCTGGCCGGATTGCCAGGGGCGGCCTGAGTAAAAAGAATGCGATCTCCGCGATAAAGAACTGGCAAAAAGGCCTGATGAAGCCGATTCCCGGTAGAGATGATATTCGTCATCTTGCCGAGGGGCTGGGTGTTGAAGTGAACGAGATAAAAGGCTGGCGTTCATCCTACAAATACGCACCTATATCGCCCCAAAAGGCACGGCTTGTCAGTCAGCTTATAGTTGACCGCCCTGTGCAGGACGCGATGGATTTACTTAAGTTTACAAGCAAGCGTGCTGCGGGCATGTTTGATAAGGTTTTGAAAAGCGCCGTAGCCGACGCTGATGAACAGCAGGCCGATGTTGACAGGTTATTTGTAAGCGAAGCCAGGGTCGATGACGCAGGTTTGCGAATTGGGACAAAACGCTGGATAGCAAAAGACCGTGGCAGAGCTCATCCGATTCGCAAAAAGGCAAGTCACCTGTATGTAACAGTAGCAGAGACATGATATTGAATAATAAAAATTGAATATTAGATAAGGTTAACAGTATGGGTCAAAAGGTATCACCAATAGGTTTTAGAACAGGAATCAGATTAGGTTGGCAGAGCACATGGTATTCGCCTAAGGCCAACTATGGTGAATTTCTTGTCGAAGACCAGAAGATACGCAAATATGTTGACCTTAAATATAACCGTTCGATGCCTAAGGGGGCAGTATCAAAGACGGAAATCATGAGAACAAGTAATGAAGTTAAGGTAACTCTTCACAGCGGCAGGCCTGGTATTGTGATAGGTCCGAGGGGCGGTGAGGTTGATAAGCTTAGGGAAGACCTTGAGGCGATAACCGGCAAGAAGGTCAGCGTTAATGTAGTAGAGATAAAAAATCCGGAGCTTGACGCGATGCTGGTAGCCGAATCCATATCGGAGCAGCTCGGCAAGCGTGCGTCTTTCAGGCGGACGATGAAGCAGCATTGCGAAGACGCGATGAACACTGGCGCTAAGGGGGTCAAGATAATCTGCAGCGGCAGATTAGCCGGTTCGGAAATGGCAAGGAAAGAGTCTCAGAAGATGGGAAGTATTCCGCTGCATACGCTCGACGCCAATGTTGATTATGCGGTTGGTGTGGCACGGACGACATACGGGATAATTGGTATTAAAGTATGGATATATAAGGGTAAATACGGCGAGCAGTTAGAAGTGAAGCCGGTTAGCAGGGGTAGACACGGCGGCGGCGATGGCGGCGGCAGGGCCAAAAGCGGCGGCAGGGTCAAAAGC
>JAFGGH010000003.1 GCA_016930645.1 Sedimentisphaerales bacterium | reverse complement strand
TACCGCCCCGCCTTTGAAACTGGGCTATAGAACTGCGGGAGAAATAACCATAGGTTTTCTGTTCGGCATATTGCCTGTTTATGGAGCCTACTATATTCAGACCGGCGTAATTGATTTTGTCCCCCTTTTGCCGGCCCTTATTGTTTCAGTCCTTATATTCCTCGTAATTTTTGCAAATGAATTTCCAGACTTTAATGCTGATAAAGCAGTCAATAAAAAAACACTCGTCGTTACATTAGGGATTGAAAAAGCAGCGATTCTATACAAGGCCTCTCTTCTTGCGCTCTGCATATTAACGGTTATTTATCAGATTGCATATCTTGACACGTTTGCCCTGGTGACTTTGCTGATACCTGTAATCGTAATCAGTGCGATCTGTTTCAAAAATGCAAACTCTGAAAAGCTGGCGCAAAAAGGTTACGCAGATTTGAGCAAAGCGACAATTGTTCTTCACACTATTGGCTGTTTTTGTCTTTTGGCGGCGGTTTTATTAGTTTGAGCCGTTCGGTTATATTGGAGGCATATTCTTCTTTGCCAACTGTGCCGGTATTGGGGTAGCGGTTATTGAAAATATGCTCCTTCAGATACCCGATACGGTTTTCAGGGCTTGGGTGCGTAGAGAAAAATTCTATCGTGCGGGATTCATCCTGCTTTTGCAGTATCTCCATCGTTTCGACCATTCCATAAGGCGTATATCCTGCCTTGACCATATAATCCATTCCAATAGTATCGGCCTGTCTTTCCTCGCTCCTGCTGAAAGACATGCTTTCAAGCTGCCTTACAATATCGGCAACTCTCAAAGCGCCCGATGATACCTTGTAGCTGGCAACGGTGAACCCGATGCCAATCAGGTAATCCCGCGTAATTTGCTGGGCGATATGTCTTGCCGTTACGTGTGCCGTTTCGTGCGCCAATATTCCGGCAAGCTGAGACTCTGCGCCGAGTTCCTTTAGCAGGCCTGTGGTGATATAAATATATCCGCCCGGCAGAGCAAATGCGTTGACGGAATTATGGTCGATGGCCTTATAGCTGAAACCAACCTCGGGCGAATGACAGATGCGGGCGATTTTCTGTCCAATTGAATTGATATAATTTTGAATCTGGACGTCATTGACGCTTTGGCCGAGCTCTTTTTCAACCTCTTTGGAATATTCTTCGCCCATTTGTTTTTCGTCTTCAGGGCTCACAAGCAGAAACTGGTTCTCCCCTGTCACAGGATTAACCGAACAGCCGGTACAAACTATGCCCAAAAATATCGCAGTTAAAAATGTAATAAATAATTTAGTCATTTCTACATCTCCATCCTAAAAAACTTTTTCTCAAATATAGAATAGAATCATATCTTAAAAAAAAATTAATACCACGTATCAGGTCTTTCAATTACAATATCACCTACTTTAACCTTATCCGAAAACTGACATCTGGCAAGTAAATCTTTTTTCATCCTATAGCGAAAATCGCAGTATTTTTGCAGGTCCAGGCAGTTCCTGCCTATCGGAAACATTACGCCAATTTCTTTATCAGGTGCATATCTATGTACAGCTTTTATGGCTGGCAGCAAATCACTGTCGGCGGAGATTATTAATGCTCTATCATATAAATCATCAATGGCATCTCCGAGGATTTTCAAAGCAATATTAACATCTGTTTGCTTTTCCTCGTGGGTTTTGTACCATTTGCGGCATATATGGCATCGTGTGGTTTTTTCCATAAACCGCCCCATTACCTCTTCTACACCAACCGAACGGAGAGCTTTTATATAATCCTTATGCCTTGTGACTGCTTCTGATTTCCAGTGGACATAAGTAGTAAAGTAAAAAATCCCCGTAACTACATCTTTATTGCCAATAATTGATTTTGCGAGAGTTCGATAATCCAGCCATTTATACTTCCGATATGGAAAACGTTGTGGTTCTGTAGGTACCCTTTCCTGTTCTAATGCGTGATAGACATTAAAGCCGTCAATGTAAAAACAATAACGAGCCATTATGTCTCCTTTTCCTTAAGGCAATAAAAAAACCAGGCTTCCGAAGAAGTCTGGCGCCTAATGGTTTTAACCATCAGGGATGTATATATATTATCGTATATCTGGGACAAAAGTTCAAGATTTTTTTTTAAAATATTCATTTTTTTTAATGGTCTACGGGTTGACCTAAAATGCTTTCGATTTCCCCAAGCTGTTTATCCAGCAGCTCCTGGGTCTTTGCCTCTACGTTAAGCCTCAAAAGCGGCTCAGTATTACTGGCTCTGCAGTTGAACCACCAGTCCTTAAACTGTATCGTTACTCCGTCAAGGTCGTCGGCTTCACCCTGGCTGAACTTGCGTTTCAGTTCTTTAATCATCACATCCTTATCATCAATGACAAAATTCAGCTCTCCGCTTGCGTAATATCTCCGCAGCGGTTTGATAAGTTCACTTATCGGCTTACTGGTCGAGCTGAGAATGTTTATAATATGCACCAGCGTAATCATTGCCGAGTCTGCGTAGAAATTGTCACGGTAATAAAAATGTCCGCTTAGCTCACCGCCGAATACCGCCCTTGCTATCCGCAGGGTTTTTTTCATAAACGCGTGCCCCACTCTCTCGCGTCTTGGTACGCCTCCTGCCTGTAAAATTTCTTCTCGTACAACCCAGCTGCTTCTCAGGTCATACAGGACCGCTGAGCCCGGCGATTTTTTCAAAAAGTACGGAACCATAAGTGCCGTCAGCAGGTCGCAGCTGATATTCTTTCCTTTTTCATCAATCATCATCATCCTGTCGGCATCGCCGTCAAAACAGATTCCGGCGTCCGCCTTGCGTTTTTTGACCATATTTTTGAGCTGAGTAAGGTTGCCCTCGACCAGCGGATTAGGCTCGTGCTTAAAAACTCCCTTATGCTCAAAATTAAGCTTTATTATTTCAATGCCTAAATCTTCGAAAATCAGCGGGACCATTTTGCCCGCCATTCCGTTCGAAGCGTCGATGACTATCTTAAGCGGTTTTATCTTTGGGTTGAGAAATTTTAATATATGCTCTTTATATTCCTTTGTCAGGTCGCATTTCTCAACTGAGCCGTCCATCACGCCCCTTGTATGCAGAAGCGCCGATGAAATGTGCTTTATTTCCTTCAAACCGGTATCCACCCCGACTGGTTTTGCCTCAAGGCTGGAAATCTTAAAGCCGTTGTACTGCGCCGGATTGTGGGAAGCGGTGACCTGTACCCCGCCGCAGGTGCCCAGATGATTTATAGCGAAATAAATTTGAGGTGTATCAATCATACCAATATCAATAACATTGGCGCCGGCGGCGTTCATACCTTTTATAAGCGCCTCGGCAAGAGGCTTGCTGTGCGTCCGCATATCATGACCGACGCAGAGACTCTGACGGTTGGCAAGCCCCCGGTCATAGCCGCGAAGCATCGACCTTAAAAAAGAAGCTGTCGCATTGCCTATCTTCCATGCCGCATCCTCGTTCAACTGGTCGGGGTAAATGCCGCGAATGTCGTATGCCTTGAAAATTTTCGGATCCATC
>JAFGGH010000001.1 GCA_016930645.1 Sedimentisphaerales bacterium | reverse complement strand
TTCGATCGGTGAAGCTAATGCGGGAGATGAAAATAAAAGATTTTGACATCGACAGGCTCGAAGCCGATGTAACCGCCTGCCTGGCAAATTATCTTTAGCTCAATATTTGCTTGACTTATTACAGCTAACTTGATACAATATTTCCATAATTGCTCTTTCAAATATGAATAAAAATTAAGGCCGTTATTTCGGCACCGGTTACGGCGAACAGGCCCTCGATTATTACGCTCACAGGATAGCCTTCGGCCAGGCCAACGCATGGGATTATGCAGGCGGTTTCTTCGCTGCGATGTGGCAGCCGGAAAGCTGGCGGACAACATCTGTTACCCTCGGCACCGCTGCATACGGCTCAGTAAAAGCAAGAATAAACGCAAGACAACAGGTTCTTACCGGCCAGAAACACCATGCGATATCTAAAAAAGTTCATAATGCCATACAGGATAATCCATCACTAAGAGGCAATTATAAATACCGTGACCCACGTTTTATGACAAAGGCAAAGGACATTGCTTCTCATAACGGCTATGAAACCTGGCATAGACAACTCGATAAAGAAGTTGTGAATTGGGTTGAAAAAAATAGTAAAGCAACAACCTCACAATTTGAGAGCTATTTAAAGAATCGTTATCAAAAATCTGACTTAATAAATCGCTTTCCTAAAGGACTGGAGTAAAATAATGAAGTTTTATGTTTTAATAGATCCGGATGTTGAGATTCATCAAAGTCTGGCTATAACGGATTTCATTAAGTTGGAGCCTCACATAGTTGGTGAAGCTCCGAAGTGTCCTTTATGTGGTAGCTTTACCGGTGCTCTATCTTGGTTATCCCCACGCAATGCAGAGATTGAAGTATGGGGAGATGTTTATGGTGACATAGTATTTGGCTCAGGTAATTGCTTATTTGTTTCACAACGTTTTATTGATTTGTACAAGATATCCGGCTTGATAGGTCTTGACGGTTTTCACGAAGTCAATGTTACAAAGGTAATTCGCCGAGGCGGTTCAAAAGTGAAAAAAGAGCCTCCAAAGTATTATTGTGTTTCAATCTCCAGAAGCAGGGCTTTAATTGATACAGAAGCGTCAGAGTTTGTTCATGAAGAACCATGGACGTGCCCTGAATGTAAAAGTGGATTAATCAAACGGGCTAAGAGAATATTCCTTGAAAAGGATACATGGTCTGGTGAGGATATTTTTTACGCAAGAGGTCTGCCGGGAACGATCATTGTTTCACAACGGTTCAAGGACTTTTTCGACAAGTATAAGATTAATAACGGCGTCTTGATTCCCGCAGAAGAATATAGTTTCGATTATTATCCCTGGGAAGATATGCAGCAGGAGACTATCTGACCGTCTTGAAGCCGATGTTACCGCCTATCTGGCAAAGTATACAAAATAGGACTTCATTTTTATTTTATCACATAATTAACTCTTTAAAAATCTTATTCTTTAGACCTGGATGTCCTTTGCAATCGAGTCTTTTTTCATTATAATAGTTGTAATAAGGCTGTAATATATCTTAGCTTAATTTATAATACTTGTTCTTGCGGTAATATGAATACTAATCCCAGACCAACTCGCCAAACAGCGTTAACAAAAACAGGCTTTACACTTATTGAGCTTCTGGTGGTAATATCAATCATCTCTATGCTGATGTCGATTATGCTGCCGGGTCTGAACAACGCTCAGGAAATGGGCAGAAGAGTGGTATGCCTGTCGAATATGCGGCAGCTTGGTATTGCGTGGATGTTATACGCACACGAAAATGATGATTCTCTTTGCTCACCGGATACGGATTTCAATTCAGCAGACAGTCAGAATAATCGCTGGGTTGCCGACGGACATGACCTGAATCCCAACACAAATGCGATCGGAGGAACAGTCGAAGCTATCAAAAACGGGGCATTATACGGCTATGTTTCTGAAACAGCGAATGTCTATAAATGCAAGAGTGATAAAACCGAGCTTCTTAGAAGCTATTCAATAAGCAATACAATGGGAGGATACAACTGCGGTTGCAGCAATATAACCGCGTCTTATTATAGCCTGTCGGAAATAAGAAGCCCAAGCAACAAACTTGTTTTTATCGACACCGACAGCATCCTGCCGGACGGCGACAGGAAATGGATAAGCGACGCCTTCTGGCCGATTCACTGGTCCAACCAGGCATGGGATGCCAAAATCTATAACAATATCACCGCCCGTCACGGTGACGGCACAAATATGACTTTTGCCGATTCGCACGCAGGCTATCGCAAATGGAGAGACTATCAGACCGTTGAAATTGCCAAGTGGAATTCCTTCTATTACAATTCCAGCGACGGCAGGCGAGACCTTGAACTTTTGTGTGAGATAATGAAAGGGCCTAACGACTAAATGCGGTTCGAGATACCACAATGGCTTAAATACGAGATTGAGGAACGCTGGCAGCAGTTCAGGGAATTAATTAACAAAAATCCCAAAGCTGTTTGGGGAATTACCTGCGCAAGCGTTTTTATATTTCTTTTGACTATTATTTTTTTGCTAAGCGGCGGAGATTCCCGTCCGGAAACTAAAGAGGTAAAAAAGGCGTGGTTCTACGATTTGAATACCGGCAGGCTCTTCAAGGCAAAAGATGAACTACAAGGCCCAATTGAAGCACCATCCGGACCGCTGCCCAGCGGCGAATCGGCAGGCGTTAGGGCTTATGTTTACACCTATGAGAACGAACCGGATGAAAATGAGTTGATAATCGGCTACCTCGAAAAACCAGACCCTAACGCACCCGATACCGCAAACACCGGTGGATTGCAAATGGGACAGGGTAAACTAATAAGGACTGTAGACAATGAAAAATGGATTCCATCTGCAAGCAAAAAGGGCAGGGAAATCTTAAAAGAAGTTACAAAAAGGGATGAAAGAGGAAGAATTCCGAGGTATTATCCACCAAGATAAAAGTTCATATTCATTTATTATTAAAGCTGTACGACGTTGGCGCCCCAGGTAAGCCCAGCTCCAAACGCTACTAAAATTACGAGGTCTCCTTTTTTGATCTTGCCCTGTTTGCGGCAGTCGTCGAAAGCTATCGGCACCGAGGCAGCGGAGGTATTGCCATATTCCTGTATGTTTACGAAGACCTTCTCATCCGGTAATTTCAGTCGTTTGGCTGCGGACTCTATAATTCTTGCGTTCATCTGATGAGAAACCAACATCGCTATATCATCTATCTCAATGTCACATTCTTTGAGGCACTTTTGAACAGTAGTGACAATTTTTCTGACAGCCTGCTGATAGACCTCCCTGCCGTGAATTTCCATATAGATTTTATTCGGGTCATCAAGCTTTTTCCGTGCAGGATATCTGGAACCATACGCCTGGCAATTCAGCGCCTTCCAGACTTCGCCGTCCGAACCCATAGTACTGTAGAGCACCCCCTTATTTCCGTCTTTAGCCCTTTCAAGAACAACGGCACCAGCGCCATCTCCAAATAAGATACAGCTTGTCCTGTCTTTATAATTGGTTATTTTGCTTAATGTCTCAGCTCCGATTATAAGGCAGTTTTCATATCTTCCGCTCTCGATGAATTGCTGGGCTATAGCAATACTGTAAATAAAACCGCTGCATGCGGCAGCCAGGTCAAATACAAACGCCTTTTTCGCTTTCAGCTCCTTTTGTACAAAAGAAGCCGTGGAAGGGAACACCATTTCCGGGGTAATAGTGGCAACAATAATTATTTCAAGGTCTTTGCCTGATAGGCCTGCTTCAGCAAGAGCAATCTTTGCAGCCTCAATCGCCAGATACGCGGTGGTTTCATTATCTTCTGTAATATGTCTTCTTTTAATTCCTGTTCTTACTGTTATCCACTTATCAGAAGTATCGACCATTTTTGAAAGGTCTTCGTTAGTCAGAATCTTTTTGGGGGTAAATGAACCCGTACCTGCAATTACCGCACGATATGCCGCGCAGCGTCCGTCAACTTCCTTGTTCATCAGCAGTCCTTATTGTACTTTTTGAAAGATACCCGATAATTTTATCATTAATCTTGTTCCGATGGTATTGTTTGCTTTTAAGAATAGCGTTACGAATAGTCCTGGCATTGCTTGCTCCGTGGCATATTACACCGGTGCCGTTTACTCCCAGAAGCGGCGCCCCGCCATACTCATTATAATCGTATTTTTGGTATATCCGCTTCATAACCGGCTTGAACTTCATTGCAAGCCGCAGTTTCTCCTGCATCAGCTCGTGCTTAATAGCCTTAAACAATCCCTCTACAAGACCCTCGGTCAATTTCAGTATAACATTACCTACAAAACCGTCGCACACAGCCACGTCGCAGACACCACGGAAAATATCACGCCCCTCAATATTGCCAACGAAATTCATATTCGTGTCTGCCCTCATAAACTCCTTGGCTTTTCTTACTATTTCGTTTCCTTTGGCTTCCTCTTCCCCGATACTCATAATACCAACACGTGGATTTTCGATTCCGAGAACATGCATCGAATATATTCTCGCCATTACGGCATACTGATAAAGATTGATGGGTTTACAGGCAATATTAGCTCCGACATCGCAAATTGTAACCGGGCCTTCAAATGTCGGGAAAACAACCGCGATGCCAGGCCGATTCACACCTGGAAGATTCCGCATTCTCATCTGAAAGGCTGCTACACAGGCACCTGTATTGCCCGCTGATATCACGGCATCGGCACGGTCGTGCTTCGCCAGCTTGGCCAGGACACCGATAGAGCTTTTGGGTTTTTCCCGCAGAGACTCGATGGGTTTTTCATCCATACCAATAACATCAGGAGCATCGACTACTGAAACCCGGCCTGTTTTGTCGCCTGACAGTTTTTCAGCAATCAAGTCCCTCTTGCCGACAAGAATCAGCTCATCATCACTGTCCAGCAGGCTTATCGACTCAAGGGCACCGGCAATTATTTCATCCGGCGCATTGTCGCCTCCCATGGCGTCAATTGCTATCCGCATAGGTTAGCTGCTCTCCTCTTTGCCGAGTTTCAGTGTAATATCGGGATTGAGATAGCCGCAATTGTCACATGCCGCGTGAGGCAATTTCGCATGATCACATTTCGGACAGACCGAATAATTGACAGGCGTCAGTCTTTGGTGGCTTCGCCTGGTACGCGTTCTCATTTTACTTTTTTTCTGTTTCGGTAACATTTCTACTCCGTAAATAACCTATAAATATCCTGCCCTAACTTATTATAGCCGATAAGCTTATCATATACTTAATGTTAGAACAAGATATAACATCCTAAAAACTAAATCCGAGAAATTAAAACACGCCTAAATACTGAATTAACAACGCCTTGTCAAGGATTTTTGTTACCCCCTCTAATCGGTTAGCCTCGCTGCTTACGGCGAGGGATTTTTGTTAGCCCCCTATACTACAGGGGGTTTTCCTTATGGTACAAACTGATAACATAGGTAACAGAATATGCTAAGGACATGGGTAACACCTGGTAATTATAATGGCCTCCGAAAGGAGGCTA
>JAFGGH010000032.1 GCA_016930645.1 Sedimentisphaerales bacterium | reverse complement strand
CCGAACAGCAGGTAGCAACAGTAAAGTGTAAGTATGAAGGGTTTGAGAAGTGTGAAAGGTGAGAAGGGAACAAAACCCATCGCAGTCAGCCTTCCGTCTTCTCCCAATACCAGCCGTAGGCTGGTAAAAATCGGGATTCGCCGAGACAGGCCGGTGACTGCTAAATGAAAACCCCCAGTGAAACTGGGGGCTAAATATTCCCTCGCCGGGCAATAAATATCATGTCAATCCTATTATCCTGTCTGTATCGATCAGTGTTCATCTGCGTCTGATATGTGTTTTTTATTCGAATCTGTCTTTTTGAGGTTTTTCCGCAGTAATTCAAGCATTTTTTCGTTCTGCTCGACGAGCTTTTCAAGCTGTTTGTGCAAAGTCTTCAGGCCTATAATAGTCTGAGCGAAGATAAAGAAGAATAATATCGCAAAAGTACCGCCCACAGCGATAAAGGTGGTAACGCGCAGAATATCCTCTACGGTTTCATACATTTGCTTGCCCATAAAAACCCTGCGTAAAACGCAGGGCTAAATATGTTCTCATTTTTTTAGTGCTTAAAGTGACGCTTGCCGGTAAAGACCATCGCGATGCCGTGTTTATCAGCCGCCGCTATAACTTCATCGTCTTTCTTTGAACCGCCCGGCTGAGCTATACAAGCAACACCGGCTTTGGCGGCGTTTTCCACATTATCTGGGAATGGGAAGAAGGCATCCGATGCCATCGCACAGCCTTTAGTCTCTTCGCCGGCATTTTTAAATGCTATCAGGCCTGATTCAACCCGGTTCATCTGGCCGGCACCGACACCAATAAGTTTTTTGTTCTTTGCCAGAACGATTGTATTGCTCTTGGTATGTTTGCCCGCAATCCAGGCGATTCGTAAATCTTCAAGCTGTTCGGCGGTTGGCTTGGCTTTTGTCGGATAGGTCAAAATATCCGGCTCCCAGCCGACAAGGTCGCGTTTCTGAAGAAGGATACCGCCAATAACACATCTTACATCATATTCGCTGCCGTCAATCTTCGAACGGTCAATAGCCGGTGTTTCAATAAGCCTGACATTTTTACCCCAGCTTTTTAATGTCCTGATAATTTCAATCGCTTCGGTTTCAAATTTCGGAGCGATAATAACTTCGGCAAAGAAGCCGCCTGCCCCGCGGGCCTTGCCGAACCTGCTGTAAGATTCCATAATCGTCTGGGCAAGCTTTTCATCGATTGTCCTGTTTATCGCGACAATACCGCCGAAGGCGCTTATAACATCACCCTCGTAAGCTTTGCGATAGGCTTCGCAAATATCGGCATCAACGGCACAGCCGCAGGGATTAAGATGCTTGACAACCACAGCAGCCGGCTCATCGAATTCTTTAACCAGCTCGAATGCAGCGTTGACATCCAGAAGATTATTAAAGCTGATTTCCTTGCTGTCCTCCATAATCCTGCCGCTGCTGACAGAGGCCTCATCATTTGACACAAGTTTGTAAAAAGCGGCGCTCTGATGAGGATTCTCGCCGTAACGCAAATCCTTGACCTTATTAATCGCAATGGTAACCCGCTGCGGGTAATCGATGCCTGCCCTCTGGTTAAGGTATTTTGATATAGCCGCATCGTAAGAGGCTGTAAGGCAAAAAGCCTCTCGAGCAAGCTCACTTCGAAACTGTAAGCCGACCGCCCCGCCTTTCTGCTCCATCTCAGCAAGGACTTTATCATATTGGTCCGGACTTGTTACAACGGTAACGAATTTATGATTCTTGGAAGCCGAACGCAGCATACTCGGCCCGCCTATATCGATATTTTCAATAGCTTCTTCCAGAGTACAGCCTTGTCTTGCGATAGTCTGTTCGAACGGATATAAATTCACACAGACCAGGTCTATAGGCTCGATACCGTGTTCTTTCATAGCGGCTGTGTGACTGTCTTTATCTCTCAGGCCGAGCAACGCGCCGTGTATTTTGGGGTGTAGTGTCTTGACCCTGCCGTCCATCATCTCAGGAAAACCGGTAACAGAATCAATGCTGCTTACCTCGATACCGGCTTCAGCCAGCTTTTTGGCTGTCCCGCCGGTACTGATAATTTTTACACCCATTTTCGAGAGCTTTTTGACAAACTCCACCACGCCGGTTTTGTCGGATACGCTAACTAACGCCGTTTTAACTTTGACATCCATTTCAATTCCTTCCTTTTACCAAGTAGCCATCATTAAATCTTTAACAAACACCCCAAAAGCATATAAAAGCACGTTAGAGAACTTTAATATTCTATAGGCTTTATACATACAATCCTGCCGTATTTATCCGCAAGATAAATTCTCTCACCGGAAATATTGCTGACCCAGTGGGTAATTCCGGGCAAATTAACCTCCGCTATCTTCTGCATTTTCTTACTGTCCATTACCACCAGTGTATTGTCACTGGCCATCACATAGACTTTTCTTCCGTTCTCCGACAGTAAAGCAATTCCGTTCGGCACCTGCCAGGCAAGCTCGCCTGTCTGCCTGTCGATAGCCAGCAATCCTTTGCCGTCAACATGCTGGTAAACATAACGCCGGGTAGCCACCGGAGCATCCATCAACAAAGCTGCCGTTAAATACTCCCATACCAGCTTGCCTCTCCTTTCATCTACCATATAAACCTTCGCATCTCTGCTGGAAAAAATAACCTGACCGTTATCCCTTATAACAGGACTGTTAATTTCTCCCTCGGCTCTGAATCCCCATAACTGCACGGGTTTATCAGGCAGCATTGCTACAACATTGCCGGCGGCGGTAACAAATATGACCGAATTGTCACTTGCGTTAACACACGTAATTTCCGAATCGTCATTAGCAGAGCCCTCGAAAATCTGAACCAAATCCGAAGCTCTCAAAGCGTGAATCCGCTGGTCGGTGCCCACAATATAATAGAAATAATCGTTGCGGGCCGGCGGACAAACCGTCCCGAAACCAAACTGCTTACTCATCCGCTTTGTGCCCTCTCGCATATCCATTATTACAAGGTCGGAGCTTATGATTGAGTAAAGCGTATCATCATAACTTTTCAAGCCGCACATCTTGGAAATATCCGGCGCTAATTTCCAGGCATACACCGGCACCGACTTCTGCAAATCGAAGCTCATAAGGTAATTATGACTCGAAACCGCATACAGCCTGTCATCTACAATCATCAAATCACGAAGATATTCGTTACCCTGCAAAGGCATTGCGGCCGAGAAAGCTATCTCAAGGTCAGCCTCGCGCAGTTGCTCACCGGAAATAAGGGTCTCAGCAATATCAGGCCTGGGTGGAACTGTAACTTCTTCGACTTCCTTACAGCCGCTTAAAAAACAAAGACTGGTTAACAAAAACAATAAGAACGCTGGAGATAATAATTTCGTATTCATTCTGGAAAACCCTTAAGAATAACTTCCCACATCCATCTACGAAAAATCTGTTAAGCTGATTGTATAAAATCAGCAAGGTCAATACTATTTTCAGCCTCGAATCGGTTCATTTGCTCTATCCGTTCGATGTCGTCCTGAATCCGGTTGGCCAGCTTAAAAATATACGGCCTGCCGTCAAGGCGGTTTTTTAAATCATCGAGCATCGGCTCCCAACTGCCGCCGTATAGCTGCCTTTTGAGTATTATCAGCATCCGGCATTCCTTGCTGAGCCTTTCAATATAGTCCGCCACAACCTTATTTGCCGCGGTAGCGCTGCTCCTGACGCTATGTAAATTCGGCTCTGCCATGTCATCCTTCACAGAACACAGTATTCATATCCTTAAGAGGTGAAGCTCCGCGGCTTTACAGCCGTGGCATCTTCAACTTCGGCGAAACCCGCCGAAGCACTACCCTCCTTCGCCAAGGCTACGGAGGGTTACCCTTTTCGCATTCATCCATCCCAATGTACATCGGGGCGGCTTTCTGCGAAGGCGGGCAAATAGTAATACCTAAAACCCCAAATTGCAACACTTTTTCCTGAATTGATTAGCCCGCGGACCCGCCTGCCCTCCGTAGTATTAACGAAGGATGGGTGCCGCGGGTTCTTGAAAATATTTAGCCCCCAGTTTCACTGGGGGTTTTTATTTAGCAGTCGCCGGCACGGCGACTATAATTAAATCCATCCCAAATAATAAAAGACTGTGAGCAATGCCGCAAGAAAGATAATAAGTGCGGAAACCAACTGTGCTGTTCTTCTGACCCAAGCCCATACCTGGATTTCCCGTTGCCGTTTGTTAGTTTGTTGTTGACTGTTCATAAAAAAACTCCAAATGAAATTAATGTATTTTTTCTATTTGAAGTCTAGTACCTCATAACATTTGAATTTGTGGGTACAATCTTTTCAACTTGATTCTTGCATCCTCAGTTGTGAACTGCCAGTCCACGGCT
>JAFGGH010000031.1 GCA_016930645.1 Sedimentisphaerales bacterium | reverse complement strand
TGCCGCAGATAAAGAACGAAATGGAACAATTGAAGTCCGACCTTGCCGTTCAGCTTAGCCAGAAATGCGACAGTATGGATACCCTCGCTGATTTGCTCGAAGCTGCGATTGAGCCGGACTGCCCTAATCACCTTCGAGATGGTGGTGTCATCCGCAACGGTTTCGATGAAGAGCTTGACAGACTCCGCTCGATATCTACCGATGGCCAAAGCTGGCTGAGTAATTATCAAAAGAAAGAAATAGAACGGACGGGCATCACCAACCTTAAAATCGGATTCAATTCAGTGTTCGGATATTACATCGAGGTCAATCATTCCCAGGCTGATAAAGCACCTGCCGATTTCGTCCGCAAACAGACTGTCAAAAACGCTGAACGATATATCACTGATGAGCTGAAAAAATATGAAACCGAAGTGCTAAGCGCCGAGGAAAAAGCTCTTGAACTTGAGCAAAAATTGTTCGAGCAGGTACGGACAACGGCGTGTCAGTATATTATCCGGCTCCAGCAGTTAGCTGATACTTTGGCGAGGATAGATTGCCTAAGCGCCCTGGCGTATCTTGCGCAGCGGCGTCGATATGTTCGGCCTGAAGTTACAAACAGCGGTAAATTGATAATCAAAGAAGGTAAACATCCGGTACTGGCTGAGACGCTTGGCGCGGAATTTGTCCCGAACGATATCGAGTTAGGCAATGGCAACGGTGATGTCGCGATAATCACCGGTCCGAATATGAGCGGCAAGAGCACATATATCCGCCAGGCCGCCCTGCTCGTTTTAATGGCGCAGACAGGAAGCTTTATTCCTGCCAAGGAGGCCGAAATCGGCCTGATTGACAGAATCTTCACACGCGTCGGCGCATCGGACGAGCTTACCCGCGGGCAATCGACCTTTATGGTCGAAATGGTAGAAACAGCCAACATCATAAACAACGCTACCCAAAAATCGTTAGTAATATTGGACGAGGTCGGCAGAGGAACAAGTACCTATGATGGCCTGAGCTTGGCCTGGGCAATTACCGAACATATAGCTACAAAGCTAAAATGCAGAACGCTTTTCGCCACACACTATCACGAGCTGACTGAATTATCAGAGCTGTTCAATAATATCAAGAACTTTAATGTCGCAGTTCGTGAATGGATGGATGAGGTGGTATTCCTGCATAAGATTCTGCCGGGCGGGACGGATAAAAGCTACGGCATACACGTAGCCAAGTTAGCTGGTATTCCAAAGACGGTACTGGAAAGGTCTAAAGAAATACTCCAGGAACTGGAAAGCACTTTCCAGAAAGAAGCAAGCGGAGAGCATTTCGCCAGGCACAAAACAAAAGAATCCGATGCCGATGCCCTGTTTGTACAACAGCACAAATCCGTCCTCGATAAATTAGCCTCGATCGACATTAACAAACTGACACCTATTGAAGCGATAAATCTGTTAAATCAAATAAAAGAACAAATCAAGGGACAGTAAAAATGAAACGCGGGACAAAGAGTCCGGTAAGAAAGGCAAAACTGACCGATAGTCAGCTTTGCAAAGCCGCAAAACAAAAAGACGGCGTCTTAGATACCGTTATAATTAATCCATCACAGGTGGTAACAGCACCCTGGGTCCGGCTGAAATGTCAATTCGGCTGCGATGGATACGGCCTGTGTCTGGTCTGCCCGCCATTTACGCCGACAGACCAAGAGATGCGCAAGGTTCTCGATTCCTTCAACCGGGCGGTACTGCTCCACTGCCACCCGGACGCAGAGATAAAAGCCATAGTTGCCGACCTTGAGCGGGATTTTTTCCTTAGCGGTGCCTACAAGACCTTTGGACTCGGCGCAGGGCCGTGTTATTTCTGTAAAGAGTGTGATATAGAACAAAAGCAGTGTCGTTATCCCGAACGGGCAAGGCCGGCAATGGAGGCCTGTGGAATCGATGTCTTCTCTACAGCAAGAAAGGCCGGCTTTGAAATAGAAGTTTTACGAACAACTAATCAGTGCCCCAATTACTACGGCCTGATTCTGGTCGATTAAGTTTGGATTATACAAATGATTTTTTATATAATCTGAGCAAATAAATATAACCCGTGATACTTGTCCGCCTCTGGCGGAATATGTGTTATCTGTTCTGAGCTTGTCGAAGGAACACGTGTTTAAAAAAATGAAGATAACAACCACAAGGCGAATAAGTCAGGTATTCTTTATCACGCTGTTCGTATGGCTGTGTATGGTCAGTACGGTCGGTGATAAGTTTCAGCAAATCCGCAACTGGCCCGTCAATCTCTTCCTCAATCTCGACCCCTTGGTTGCTATCGGCACAATTTTAACTACACAAACACTATACGCAGGATTAGCCATAGCGATTGTTACAGTGATACTGACAATAATATTCGGGCGGTTCTTCTGCGGATGGATTTGCCCCTTTGGAACAATACATCATTTCTTCGGCTGGCTGGGCAAAATCGGCAAAAAAACACCCGCCAAAATAAAGCTAAACACATATCGCAAAGCACAGTGTGTTAAATATTATATTCTTGTCTTCTTTTTGATAATGGCGGCGTTCCCATCGCTTGCGGCAACACTGCAAACAGGCCTGCTCGACCCGATACCACTGGTAACGCGGTCGTTTAATCTTGTAATACTTTCGATAGCTGATAAGGCCTTTAATCCCGATTTCTCGGGATCAACAACTGCAAGACTATACGAGGGAGCATGGCTAGTCTTTACGGTATTTGCCGTGTTTGTTTTGTTGAACATTTATATACCGCGATTTTTCTGCAGGTTCATCTGCCCTGCTGGCGCGATGTTCGGTTTACTCGACCGTTTCGCAATCTGGCGAATCGGCAAACGACAGGCTGATTGTATCAACTGCCGTTTGTGCGAAGTAAACTGCGAAGGCGGATGCGAACCGCCGGGCAATTTCAGAATCTCCGAATGCGTATTGTGTTTTAACTGTCTTAGTGACTGTTCGCACGATTTGATGACATATCAAACCAAAAAATCAGCGGCAGGCGAAATAACCAACCCCGATATCAGCCGCAGGGGTTTTGTACTATCGCTGGCAAGCGGAACGCTGGTGCTGCCTGCCGTTCGCTTAGGCGCTAAAATCGGGAAAAATTACAATCCATCCATAATCCGTCCGCCCGGCGCTCTGGCGGAAGAGGAATTTCTCAAGCGCTGCCTGAAATGCGGCCAGTGTATGCGGGTCTGTCCGACAAATGTAATTCAGCCGGGCGGTCTCGAAGGCGGACTGGAAAATCTGTGGACGCCGGTATTGAATAACCGCATCGGCTCAAGCGGCTGTCAATATAACTGTGTCGCCTGCGGCCAAATCTGCCCTACCGCGGCGATAAAGCCGATTACACTTGAAGAAAAGCACGGCCAAGGCCAATTCGCCGAGGCCGGACCGATTAAGTTAGGCACCGCCTTTGTTGATACGACAAGATGTCTGCCGTGGGCATTTGGCAAACCGTGTATAGTCTGCCAGGAAAACTGCCCTGTCAGCCCGAAAGCCATATTTACCAAGGAAACATTCCAAACCGTGCGCGATGGAATTATGCGCATTAAAAATATTAGTAACAACACAATTGAAATCCACCAATCCAGTATGGTTTTCGGGGAATTCGCTACGGGAGATTATTTTTTGGAAATTCCCGAAAAAGGCAGAAAAAAAATCACAGCGAATACCCGAAGTTCTGTTACAATAGACACCGAACAAATTGACTGGCCAAATGTAGAAGAAGGAACTGAAATAAAAATACAGGTTCGGCTGCAAAGGCCTTATGTAGATCTGGAAAAGTGTATCGGCTGCGGCGTATGCGAGCATGAGTGCCCGGTCAGCGGCAAGCGTGCTATAAGAGTCAGCGCCGAAGGCGAATCGAGAAGCCGTGACAGAAAACTGCTGTTATAAAATCAAAAGTAAAAACGCTTTGCAGAAAAGACGTAAAATATTCCATGTCATTTCGACTGAAGTCCCGACCGGCACAGGGCGGGACGAAATGGAGAAATCTATTGGGTTTCTACGAAGCAAAGTTAGAACGAGAAATCTAAAATTGGAGATACTGTGATGGATAACAAACATTTCGACAGAAGAGGCTTTTTGAAGGCGGCAGGTGCCGCGGGAATCGGTTCTGTGATAGCTGGTCAGGTTTCAGGGGCCGAGCCGAATCAGCCCGAAGTAAAGAAAGAAGAAAAAGCCATAGAGATAACAATACCTAAACGCAAGTTAGGCAGAGCCGAGCAGATGGTGCCGGTCTTGTCGAACGGCGTGATGTTTAATGTCGCTGAGAACAAGATAATACTGCGGGCGAACATGAAATATAATGTTACATATTGGGACACGGCTAACAGTTACGCAGGCGGCAATTCGGAACTGGGAATCGGCCAGTTCCTAAAGAAAGACCCCGAAGCGAGAAAAGATATATTCCTGGTAACAAAGGCATCCGGCGCGAGAAATGCCGAACAGTTAGAAAATAAACTCCAGGAATCTCTCAGGAGGATGAACACTGATTATATCGATATGTATTACGGCGTGCACGCCTGCGACAATCCCGGCAATTTAACCGATGAGATGGCTAAATGGGCAGAATCCGCCAAAAAACGAAAGCTGATTAAATACACCGGCTTCAGCACACATTCGAATATGGCAAAATGTCTGATGGCCGCTTCGAAGCTCGACTGGATTGACGGAATTATGACCAGCTACAATATCTCCCTGATGCAGCAGAGCGATATGCAGGAAGCCGTACAGGCCTGCCACGAGGCAGGAATCGGACTGATTGCGATGAAGGTACTGCAGGGCGTCCAGAAACAAATGTCTGAAGCCGAGGAGAAACTGCTCAACTACTTTACGGAAAAAGGCTATACGCCGGCACAAGCCAAAATCAAAGTGGTGCTGGAAGATGAGCGTATCTGCTCGGCATGTGTCAGGATGGAAAATCTCGCACTATTAAAGGAAAACGTCGCGGCGGTTCTGGATAAGACCAGGCTCGACGCTGATGATATAAAAGCCCTGAACAACTACGCGGCCCGGACGTGCAGCGGTTATTGCGCAGGCTGTTCGCAAATTTGCGCCGAAGCGGTTCCGGAGATGCCTTATACCGCAGAGGTGATGAGATACCTTATGTACTATAACAGCTACGGTGATACCGCACAGGCAAGGGAGCTGTTCGCCGAGCTGCCGGCACAGGCACGCAGGCAAATAGCTAATGCCGACTACCGGCTTGCCGAGGCACGTTGTCCGCAGCACATGCCGATTGCTCAGCTAATGGCAGAAGCAGCACATAAACTGGCATAAAAACAAAAGCTCGAAATTCGAGTATCCGAAATTCAATACCGTTTTTCCGGTTAGGGATTAAGGGTATCTCTTACAAAAAATCCGCCGCTTATCATCGCTGTAAACCCCTCATATACAAGCACTTACGCTGCGCAAACAGTGTTTTTTCTTGATTCAGCCCGCCGTTTTTGGTTTAATATAATCGTGATGAGAAGAATTTGATTGGGGAGCAAGCTCGGCGATGAAGAGGGTGATTAATTTTTACTATTATAAGTGGCTGCCTTTTACAGTCACTAAAAGAAAAGTTCTATTACTGGCTTTAGCCAGTTATATTGCTATGTGTTAGAGCACTTCAAGATTTTATGTTCTGGTTTAGGCCGTTGTGAGGACGAGGCTGGCAAAGAAGATTGCACAGCGATCCCGATTTGTCGGGATCGCGAGCAAATCTGATGCCGA
>JAFGGH010000030.1 GCA_016930645.1 Sedimentisphaerales bacterium | reverse complement strand
GGTGTTTAATATAACTTATTATACTACAAGTAGTTAGGCCATTTTGCAATCAGAAAATGTAAAAATCCTGTGAAATATGCGGGTTAATTCTTTGAAGTATAGAGTACAGACAGGCATGACAAGCTGACCAAGTTTATTAATAACATTGAAGATCTCAATATCAGTTTCGAATATATCAGCTATAATAATACAAATAATAAACGGGATTTCTTTCCAAAGACCTACGCAAATCAATGAAATCCGCGTCTATTTGCGGGATACAGAAACGAAGAAAACCATAAAGGAAATCTCTTATCCCATCTCCGCCAAATGGATAAAAAACACCGGTTAGCTTATTTAACTGATTGAAACCTATACAGTTACGTCACTAAATATTCCTTTTGCGCTCAGGATAGCGTTGGCGGTTAATGAAGAATCCGGGCTATGTGAAACAATCGTTTTAAGAAATGAAAAAGCCCTGCACCGTACGGTACAGGGCTTTTTTCTGTATCACAAAATCAGAATTTATAAGCTACTTTCAGACTGGCCCAGGTTTCATCCTTGTCGGGATTGACGGATTTGTCCATTATAATCTGGTGATAAATTCCCGGGGTGAAAACGAGGTTTTCTGCTAACTTGAGGTCAGTAGAAAGGCCAACAACCACATTCGACCAGTCGTGGTCAACATTAGCGCCGTTTGGGCCAACACCGTCGTTATAAACGAACTCGGTGTGCAAATTAAGGGTTCTTTCTTCATTTGTAACAGGGCAGGTTATGGGCATACCGTAGTCAAGCATAAATATATGCGCCCAGCCGGACGCAGTGCCGCCGCTTGGTGAATTTGCCCCAACTACAGTACCGCTGTTTGAAGGCCAGAGTTTTACGAGGACATATGTTGGAACCAGCCCTTTTACGCCTAAGATTTGCGGGAACGAGAATACGCCATTTATTTCCTGCAAGTCGATACTCTTTGTGGTATGACTGCTCATATCAGGATAGTTGTAGTAAACATAGTCAAACATATAGTTTATCTGATAACGCTCTCCAGCAAAGGCTGCATTGCGGTAATATAGGTTGTAGTCCCATCTTTCGGAGTTTTCATGACCGCTGGAATTTGCCCTGTGAGCAGTCAGGTTGATTCCAAAACCGCTATCACCGAATTCGAGGTCGATGAAGGGATGGATGGCACTTTTGTCGTTATAAACATCGAATCCACGCCAGATATATTTAGTGGTGTAATCAACACCAATGGCACCACTCAGTTTGCCGGGTTCAGCTATCGCGAATGATTGAGTAATAACAATTATTAGTACTGCCGCCAAAATAATTCTCTTCATGATAATCTCCTTGTAAAAATTACCACCAAGTACCCTTGCCCGCCACCATAGCGTGCAAATCTTAAGTGGGCGAAAAGTAATAAATTTTTCAAAAAAAGTCAACATAAAATTATAATAGCTGTAGTATATTTTGGTCGCCGACGTTAAAGCAGGCAGGCGGTTCGTAAGCCATTGAGATTGTTTTGCTTAAGTCGTTTGGCTGCGGCGGACGAGCCGCCCGCAATGAGGCTGACGGGGGAATTATCCGGATGTACCCGGACCGGCTTGTTCTCGTATGTATTCAAAATCAAGGTTGTTGAAGTAGCTTGTGATGTTTTTGAAAATTGGATGGAAGCCGTACGGGCCGTTGACCATTTCATCAAGAGCATCTTCTTTTGACCAGCCGCAGACTATAACGCGATAAACGGCGCACATCATACCGGTTCTGTCGGAGCCATGCAGACAGTGTACGAATACGGGCTGATTGTTTGGGTCGGTTGATATTTTAAGAAATCTGACAATCTGGTCTTTTTCGGGATTGAGCGGATTAAAAATTATATGCTCATATCCGACCTGAACATCTCCGATTTCATCCCTGTCCGAATGCAGGGAACGCAGGTTTATAATCGTTTTAATGCTCATCTTTTTCAGTTGCCTGATTCCTTCTGCGGTAGGTTGCGCTCCCCTGTACAATTGATCGGTTACTTTGTAAAAGTTGTCAAGCCCGGGTATTTCAAGCGGTTCTGCCGAGATTTTTACGGGTGGAGAAGACGGATTATTATTCGAGCGGAACTGCAGAAATAATGGCACAGTAAGAGTTAAAATAATAATCGAGACAAGCGTTGTTATTTTGACTTTTGTGGATTTACTCATTTTTTTGAATCCAAACCGGAACAATAGTCGAATTATAGTAATATTGCCGGCAATAACAACAGGACGCACTTATGAAACTGATATTTAATTGGCTTGACTAATGTTGCGTAAGCACTTATCATTCAATGGTTTATTGCGATATATCACCTTTTTCAGGGTTCTAAAAATGAAAAGCTGCCAATTGACAAAAATTGTTATGCTGACGGTGATTAGTTTTTTGATGGTGGTATCCGGTTGCGACCTGGAGAAAAAAGACAATTCTATTGCCGAGGAGATGGAAAGGTCCCGGGCAAAGATTGAATCCGGCCAGACTATCGGCTCCCTGGCACAGGTTTATGCGCCTGATGCTATCGCAGTCCGCGGCTATGCTATTGTAGGTGGATTGAGAGGCACGGGCAGCAGTGAGTGTCCTCCTCAGATAAGGGACTATCTGACCCAGTATATTCTCAGGTATTTACCGGACAAAGATGTCAATAAATTCATCAACAGTAAAGATACTTCTGTTGTCATAGTTGAAGGTTTGATGCCGACTTCTCCGGTAAGAGGGCAGCGTTTCGATGTTAGAGTAGCGGCGCCGGACGCGACTCAGACAACAAGCATTGAAGGTGGCAGGCTTTATGGTGCCGAGCTTCGGGCCGCAGGCACTTTCGGAGTTATGACGAAGGTCCTCGCATACGCTGAAGGGCCTGTTTACATAGACAAGATAGACGGCATCAGTGACGAAAAGATCGGCTATGTTCTTAACGGCGGAGTAGTTCTGGATGATTACAAGATTGTACTTTCATTGCGTGAGCCTGATTATCTTGTTGCCAATACAATCCGCAACAAGCTTATCGAGCGGTTCGGTGATGGTGTGGCTAACGCTCTATCGGCGGGTCAGGTTGAAATTAAGATACCTTCGCAATATGTCAGCCGGAAGCAACAATTTGTCTCAATAGTAAAATCGACCTATCTGAATTTAACCGGCCAGAAAAAGGAGCAGAAAATTAAGGAGTTAATTTCCCAACTGGCAGGTTCCAATGAAAAAGACGTCGCCGAAGCGGTCCTTGAGGCGATCGGGAAAGATTCTTTGAAACCGCTTAAGAAATTATTGGATTTAAATTCAGTTGATGAAGAAGTCCGTTTCCGGGCGGCTCGGTGTTTGCTGAATCTTGGAAGTGATGAAGGTTTTTCAATTCTGAGAGAGATTGCTTTGGATGATAATTCATCATATAGAATGGCGGCTCTTGAGGCGGTAAGTATGTCAGCCAGGCAAAGTGATATAGAAGGGCTTTGTCGTCGTTTGCTGCGTGACGGAGACACGAAAATGAAAATTGCGGTATATGAACGACTCCGACAGCTTGATGATATTGCCATTACAGCCGAAAATATCGCAGGCGATTTTTCTTTTGAGCAGATTGCTCTTACCAGAGACAGGATGATATTTGTGTCCCGCAGCGGTCAGCCGCGGATAGCGGTATTTGGAGGTCCGATATACTGCAGTAAAAATATTTTTATCCAGTCACCGGATGGATATATCACTATAAACGGCCTGCCGGAGCAGAATTTTATTACGATTATCCGCCATATACCGGGCAAACCGGAAATCCCACCTATTTCACTGCAATGTTCGTATGAGCTTGGAAATATTATACGGACACTGGGTTTAGAGCCGACAAGAAAAAAGGAGGGCACCATGGTCGGTCTGGGTATTTCTTATTCGCAGATAATCGAATTGTTAAAAAAAATGGTTGAACAGGGTGCTGTTGACGCTGAATTTTACGCAGGTTCTATGCCCCAAATCAGCCTAAAGTGAAAACGCTTTTCAGGCCGATAAAACAAGTACTATTTTTCCCAAAAGCTGAAGTTTGAGCATTCGGGAAGTTGTTATCGGACAGTCCCGATGTACTTCGGGATCAGGGGATATATGAGACTTGAAAAAATTGAGTTGAACGGCTTTAAGAGCTTTGCGGACAAGACGGAACTGAATTTTAATTTTCCAATAACCGCGATTGTAGGCCCTAACGGCTGCGGCAAGAGCAATGTAGTCGATGCGGTGAAATGGGTTCTCGGCGAGCAGAGCGTAAAAAGCCTGCGCAGCGGTCATATGGCAGACGTAATATTTTCCGGCAGCAGCAGCAGGAAAGCAATGGCCAGCGCTGAAGTAGGCCTGTTTTTCTCCAATACGGCTGGGGCGCTTCCTATTGAAGCTGAAAATGTGCAGATAACACGTCGGATTTACCGAAGCGGTGAAAGTGAATATCTTATAAATAACAATATTTGCCGTCTGCGTGACATTAAAGAAATGTTTATGGATACCGGTGTCGGGGCGAAGGCATACTCGATTATCGAGCAGGGGCAGATTAACCAGCTTTTGAACGCATCGAAGATTGACCGGAGAAATATTTTTGAAGAGGCAGCGGGAATAAGCAAATACAAGGCCCACAAAAAAGAGGCTTTGCGCAAACTCGAGCGGACCGAGCAGAATCTTCTGCGGCTTGCCGATATTTTGCAGGAAGTGGAGAAGAGCCTTCGGAGCGTCAAACACCAGGCAGGCAAGGCACGCAGTTATCTCAAATACACCGAAAGGCTGAGAGAGCTTCAGGTCAATTATTCGCTTGTCGAGTACGCCAAACTCGAAAGGTCAATTTCAGAAAAGAAAGAAGAACTTAGCAGGGTACAGCGGCATTTCGGAGAGGTGGCGAGCGAACTGGCAAAGAATGACGCGTTAATGAGCTCAATCAGCGAGTTGGCAATAGAGACTGAAAACCGCATTAATAAAACGGACAATTCTTTTGTTAGCATAAAGAGTAAAATCGAGCAGCACCAGCAGAGAATAGAGTTTCTTCGCAGCCGTATCAATGAGCTTGGCGAAAGAAAGCAAAACGCTTTGGTGCGTGTTGAAAAGGCAAGGCAGAGTCAGGAACTTGTTATCGAGGACCTTGTCCGCTACAAAAAGGAAAAAACTGACTGTGATAAATTACTCCATGAGAAGACAAGCGAGTTAGGGCGGTTACAGGAAAAAATCAGCGTTATTGCCGCTGAGTGTTCGGAACTTGAAGCAAAACTCGAGGATGAAAAAAGCGGTGTTATTGATATTGTCAGAAGAACCGCCCAGCTTCATAACGAGCTGCAGAGTCTTTCGGACCATCGTCAGAGCCTTTCCAGCCAGAAGGACCGTTTAAGCAGCAGGGCCGACATCGCCAAACAGCAGCTTGAAAAGATACTTACCGAAAAAGCGCAATACCAGGCAAGGGCGGCGGACGTTGAAAAGAATATCACAGAGTTAAACGACAGCCTGGAAATTCAAAAAAAGAAGGCACAAAAAGTAAGCGAGCTTATAGAAGCTGACGCCAGAAGATTGGCACAGGCCAAAGAGACGCGAAGCGCGCTTACAAGCGAGATTAATATTCTTTCGGATATGGAGAATCGAAGGGAAGGCCTGGCGGCGACAGT
The DNA here is from genome assembly GCA_016930645.1 of Sedimentisphaerales bacterium. Taxonomy (GTDB): domain Bacteria; phylum Planctomycetota; class Phycisphaerae; order Sedimentisphaerales; family Anaerobacaceae; genus JAFGGH01. The sequence goes on along the minus strand of JAFGGH010000030.1, from coordinate 44,660 downwards.
TAAAAGCATTCTCGAAGGCCGAAATAAAGAAAACAGTTTCAGCTATGTCGAGGGGCTTGTAGCAGACGCTATAATCGCCGATGTCAAATATGCCGCTGCGGTCGAGGCCTGCCTTGAAGGCAAAACAGATTCGATTGTGGTCGGTGACAGCAGTACCCTGCTTGCTGATAGTGATACAATTGATAAGCTTGACGGCAGAGTTAATTTTATTTGTACCGACCGCGTCGAGAAATTCAGTGAGTCAATAGATTTATCGAAATATCCTGAAATAAAGGGCAGGCTCGCCGAGTTTGTGAGTTTTGAAAGCAGGTTTGCTCCGCTTGCGTGGTCGCTTCTGGGTAAATCGCTTCTTGTCGATTCTATTGATTCGGCGTTGAAACTGGCGGGCGAACTGCCGGCAGAATACGAATTTGTAACCTTAAAGGGAGAGCTTCTGGGAAGGGACGGCACTATTAAGCTCGGTCCTGTAGGTAAGGCCGGGGGCCTGATTTCGAGAAAAAGCCGCCTGCGGCAGCTTCAGGAGATAATTAACAATACCGAATCGGAAATAATAACTCTCCAGCAGCAGATTGCTAATAATAGCCAAAGTAAAGAGCATCTCGAAAAGTTACGGAAAGAGCTGCGGACGGCTATTTACGAATCCAGCACAGAAAAGACCGAAGTTACATCGAGGATTTCGTTTTTAGAGCAGGACATTAAGCGTTTGCAGGAAGAACAGCCTTTAATTAACGGCGAAATTGAGATGCTTGAAGAACAGATCGCTCAATCGGTCAAGCGTCAGTACCACTCGAAACAAAATCTCGAAGAGCTGGAAAAGGTCAATAATCAGAGAACTGAGGAAATAGAGCGGCTCGAAAGAGAATTCGAAGAGAAGAAAATCCTTCTGCAGCAGCAAAATGAAAACCTTATCGAGCTTAAAATATCAGTTGGGCAGATAAACCAGCAATTGAAAGGACTTGACCAGAATATTGATTCGCTGCAAAAGCAGATTCAAAGCAATGAATCCTCCGAGGGCGCGGCAAAGACCGAAATCCAAACCTGCATCGAGCAGGCAGAGACGGCTAAAAAGGATATATTAAACAGTGAGTCGGCGGTATCGCAGTTATATATTGAGAAAGAGCAGACTCAGCAAGACAGCAGACGGCTTCACGGTGAGGTCGAAGAGCTTTTGGCCAAACAAAAACATACCGAAGAGATTGTTCGCCAAAAACGTTCTGAGCAATCCGAGATTGAAGAGCAAATGAGCGAGCTGAAAGTTGCCCTGGGCCAGCTTGAAGTTAAACAACAGGATTTGGTTGAAAGAGTGCTGGATGAGCTGAAACTCGACCTGGCGGAAGAGTTCAGGAATTACCAGCAGTCCCGACCAGTCGGGATCGATTGGGAAGCTGTGCGTGAGGAAATCACTGAATTGAGGAGCAAAATTGACAGGCTTGGCAATGTAAATCTCGACGCCATAAGTGAACAGGAAAACCTTGAACAACGGCAGGAGTTTTTAAGTTCCCAGGTACAGGATTTGAACAGCAGCAAAGGACAGCTTCAGCAGTTAATTAACCGGCTCAACAAAAAAAGCAGAGAGAAATTTCAGCAAACCTTCGAGGAAATTCGAACCAATTTTCAGCAGATATTCCGTAAGCTGTTCAGCGGCGGCAAGGCTGACATCATTCTGGAGGAGGCCGAGGATATTCTCGATGCCGGTATTGAAATTATCGCCAAACCCCCGGGAAAAGAGACTCGGAGCATTTCGCTGTTATCAGGCGGCGAGAAATCGATGACAGCTATAGCGCTTTTGTTTGCTGTATTTAAGAGTAAGCCTTCACCATTCTGTTTTCTTGATGAGGTGGACGCGGCCCTGGATGAAGCCAACAACGAGAGGTTCAATATGATGATTCGCGAGTTCCAGAAAGATTCGCAGTTCATCGTAATAACCCACGCCAAACGCACAATGAGTATCGCCGATATGCTCTACGGAATTACTATGCAGACCAAGGGCGTAAGTAAGAAAATCAGCGTTCAGTTTGACCAGTACGAACCCGAAGAACAAGCTGCGGTGGCGTAGTGCTAACCGGCTTTTGTTTATTGAGATAAGCCCGTCTTTTTGGCGGGTTTTTTTATTAGCCGCGGCCTTTTGCATGATTTGGAATTATCGCACCTGTAAGTTATAATGTTCTATTCTCTTGATGTTAATACTAAGAGAAAGGATTTTTTGAGCCAAAGACGGAAGATATTGATAACCGGGCGTGTGCAGGGGATAGGTTTTCGGCCTGCTGTTTACAGGCTGGCAACCAGGCTGGATCTAACGGGATTTGTCTATAACGATACTAAAGGCGTTACTGTCGAGGTTCAGGGCAACAGCGAAAATTTGTCAGAATTTGTAAACCGGCTCTCCTCGGCGAATCCCGATATCCCGATGCATCGGGAGGGGGAAGCCGGGCTTAAAGCAGGAAACGATCTGCCGGCTTTATCCGATATAAGAACGCTTGACGTTGTCGACATTGATGTTGTTGATGGTGAAAGCGAATTTGTTATTAGTCAGAGCGATTCGGAGGGGACGGCACTTTTACAGGTAACTGCCGATATCGCAGCCTGCGAAGACTGCCTGCGGGAAATGCGGGAGCCAAAAGATTTCAGGTATGCTTATCCGTTTATTAACTGCACTAACTGCGGGCCGAGATATTCGATAGTAAAGACCATACCCTATGACCGGCCAAATACCACGATGTCGGAATTCGCGATGTGTGAACAATGCGCCAGCCAATACAAGGATGTTGCCGACCGGCGATTTCACGCCCAGCCGGTGGCGTGTCCGGTTTGCGGGCCGAAGATTTGGCTAACGGATAACAAGGGTAATCCCGATTTATCGGGAGAAAAAGAAAACGACCAGGTTGTCCGCAAAGCTGCCCGGATGTTACTTGACGGAAATATATTAGCGATCAAGGGAATAGGCGGATTTCACCTGGCTGTCAATGCCCTTGATAATGAAGCAGTTTTAAGATTGCGCGAAAGAAAAAAGCGAGACCACAAGCCTTTTGCGATGATGGCCGACTCGATAGAGAAGATAAAGAATTATGCTTTGGTTGACGAGTTGGCTGAGAAGGTTTTGAAAAGTGCGGAAAGCCCGATTGTTCTATTGCCTAAGAAAGAACCGAATGGAATCGCAGAGTCTGTTGCCGAGGGAGTCAGCTCATTCGGGTTTATGCTTTGTTACGCTCCGCTTCATTATATGCTCTTTGCCCCGCCGCCCCGACTTGTGTCGGAAGACGCGGGGGCAGGCGAAGGCTTAGAGATTCTGGTGATGACAAGCGGCAATATCTCTGATGAGCCTTTGATATGTAAAAATGCTCTTGCGATTGAAAGGCTCGGCGCAATTGCCGATGCCTTTGTTATGCACGACAGGGAGATTTACCGCCAGGTAGATGATTCGATTGTGCATTTTATAGATGGCCAGCCTGTCCTGCTTCGAAGAGCACGGGGATATGTACCGACGCCAATAATTACAAATTCAGCCGCCAAAAAAGATGTTTTTGCGGCAGGTGCTGATATGAAAAACACCTTCTGCCTTGTAAAGCGAAATCAAATGATTTGCAGTGAGCATATAGGCGACCTGGAAGATGCTGAAGTTTATCATCACTATGTCGATTCGGTTGGTCACTTAAAACAATTGTTTGAGATAAAACCGGAAGTGATAGTTTGTGATTTACATCCTGGTTATCTGTCAAGCTCCCGATTTATCGGGACTCAGTCATTAAAAAATGTTGAACTGATTAGAGTTCAGCATCACTGGGCACATATCGCATCAGTTTTGGCTGAATATGAGCTCGACGAAAAGGTAATCGGGCTGGAGTGTGACGGGACAGGTTATGGAACAGATGGGAAAATTTGGGGCTGCGAATGTCTTATTGCGGATTTGGAAGGCTTTGAGCGGTTTGGGCATCTGGCATATTATCCGCTGCCCGGAGGAGATGCTGCTTCAAAAGAGGCGATACGCAGCGTTTTGGGATTATTGACTTATACCTATGGTGAACGATTCAACTTAGAGAAATTTAGCTGGTTGTTAGACAGAATCGAACCTGATAAACAAAAGCAATGGCTCATTGTTGAGCAGATTAGAAAAGGAATAAACACAATAGATACATCCAGCTTAGGGAGGGTGTTTGACGCGGTGGCGGCTATGGTCGGGCTTGGCAGTAAGAATAATTTTGAAGCTCAATTACCGATGGCGTTGGAGGCGGCCATATCAGGAACCCCCGCTGCTTTCTTGCTTGCCTCTGCGACTCTCGTCGCAAGACGAGGCAGCAGGCGAAAGCAAGAAGCGGGGGAACAAAACTATGATTTTGAAATAGTAACTAAGAGTAAACCCGCGTTGATTGATTTGCGTAAAATGATTTGCCGGATAATCGATGATGTTCAGGCTGGAACGGATGTATCGGTTATATCGGCGAAATTTCACAATACCCTCGCCGAGGCGTTATCGGAGATGGCAGGAAAGGCAAGAGAGGCAACAGAGCTAAATAAGGTTGCGCTTAGCGGGGGTGTTTTCTGTAACAGGTATTTGGCTAATCGGCTGATTAAAACCTTGAAGAAAGACGGTTTTGACGTATTATTTAACAGCTTGGTACCGAGCAATGACGGCGGAATCTCCTTAGGCCAGGCAGCAATCGGTGCAAAGCGCGTTGGACAACGAGAAACGCTTGTCCGGCGTAGCCCGAAGGGCGAAGACGGAAGCGGCGAATTATGTGTTTAGCAGTACCGGCAAGAATAGTTGAGTTAAAAGGCGATAACGCGGTTGTTGACGCGATTGGCAATCGCTTCAGCGCTAAGACCACGTTGCTGCCTGCCGCAGCTTCGGGAGTAGTACCAATATTACTTACGTAATCGACAGCTACGTGTATGGCAAAAGCCTGAATAGCAGCATAGCCCGGATTCTCACCTGTAATCAGGGCGCCCAAAGCCCTGCCTGCGGCGGCCAGGTCAAGGCGCTTTTTCTTCACATAGGCTGCCCGGTGAGGCTAACCAACTCCCAAGCGGCTAGTCATTCCCACTCGATTGTGGCGGGCGGTTTGGAAGAAATGTCATATACGACGCGATTGACGCCACGGACTTCATTGATAATTCTGCTGGATATAGCACCAAGCACGCTGTATGGAATCTGCGAAAAATCGGCAGTCATAAAATCGAGAGTCTCAACACACCGGACAGCGATTACATTTTCATAGCTCCGCTCATCACCCATAACACCGACGGTCGAAACAGGAAGCAGCACGCACAAGGCCTGGGATATTTTCCTGTAAAATTTAGCGGATTTGATTTCATCTATGAGGACTTCATCGGCGGCACGCAGCACTTCAAGCCTTTGGGGTGTTACCTCACCGATGATTCTGACCGCAAGACCCGGGCCGGGGAACGGATGCCGCCAGACTATATCTTCGGGCAGGCCTAAGTACTCACCGACGAGCCGTACTTCATCTTTGAATAAGTCCCGCAACGGTTCGACCAATTCAAAATCCAGTTGTTCGGGCAGACCGCCTACGTTATGGTGCAGCTTGATGTTTGCGGCTGGGTTGCCGTCTTTGTGGCCTGACTCGATTACGTCGGGATACAGGGTGCCCTGGGCGAGAAACCTGGCGTCTTTAATTTTCAGGGCCTCGGATTTGAAGGCTTTGATAAATTCGTGGCCGATGAGCCTGCGTTTCTGTTGCGGGTCGGTTACGCCTTTTAGCTTACCCAGGAACTGCCTCGACCAATCGACTACACGCAGGTCGATATGAAAATGGTCTTTGAAGGTCGAGATGACCTGTTCGCGCTCGCCTTTTCTAAGCAGGCCGTTATCTACAAAGATGCAAACAAGCCGGTCACCGACAGCTTTGTGTAGCAGAGAAGCAACTACTGAGGAATCCACCCCGCCTGATAAGCCGCATATCACGGTGGAATCGCCGACCTGCTTTTTGACGGCATTGACGGTATTTTCGACAAAGTCGCTCATTTTCCAGTCGCCGGAACACTCGCAGATGTCATAAAGGAAATTTCGCAGGATTTGTGTGCCTTGGGGCGTGTGCGATACTTCCGGATGGAACTGCACGCCGTAGAACGGTTTGTCCCTGTGCCGCACCGCCGCATACAGGCAGTTATCGGTACTGGCAAGGCTGATAAAGTCGCCGCCGAGCTTGCCTATCTGGTCGCCGTGCGAGGCCCAGGCCTGTATCGTACCAGGAAGATTCGAAAACAAATCGGAGCCGTCAATTATCTTCAGGCTGGTTCTGCCGTATTCTCGTTTTTCTGCGCCAGTTACGTTTGCCCCAAGAACCTGGCAGCCAAGCTGCATACCGTAGCAGATTCCGAGAATCGGCACGCCAAGCCCGAATATTTTTTCATCGCATCGCGGTGCATCGGCGTCGTTGACCGATGCCGGGCCGCCGGAAAGAATGATGCCTTTCAGGTTCATCTGCGCCAAATCTTCGGCAGGAGTATCGGCGCGGCATATTACAGAATAGACGTTCTGCTCGCGCACACGCCGGGCGATTAGCTGAACATACTGACTGCCAAAATCCAGTATCGCAATAGTCTCGTTTGTTAGCTTACTCATAGTATCTAAAAATTTAACATCGTTTGTAATTTACCATCAAAACACAAAGACACAAATGCACTAAACTACAGAAAGAATCATTTCACGGATATTAGGTAACAAGTTCGCTAATAGAATTTTCAACTAAATCGATTTCTGTTCCAATAAAAAACCTTACTAAATCTTTTTGCTGTTATTATTTTCTATCTTCGAGTCTTTTACTCTGTGGTTTTTGGAGATAATTTTCTCTGCTGATTACCTTACGACGGGTTTCCTGTTCAAGTTTCTTTCGCGCCAAGCCGGCTACATTTCCGCCTCGTCGCGAGACGCTTTTGTTTTTAATGAGACCATCAGGATGTTCAACCCTTGTAATCTGTGTTGTCGAAGCTTCACCGAGCATGGAGAAAATAAGTTCCAAATCGTTCATGTGGTCTCGCAAATTTTCCCTTTTTAATCCTTTAAGTTTTTTATATTGGCTGGGATTAAGGCCAAAGGCCGCTTTGGAGATCTCGGCTGTTAAAATTTCATATTCCTTTTCTTCTTTAACGCCATGTTTTTTCCATTCATCGGTCAGTTCTTCGCGGATAGCGATTCCTCGCATTCGTTTTTCAATCCAGTCATCGTTGTATCCTTTGGCTTTATATAAAGCCCGTGTACGTTTAGTTGCGATTTCAGGGTCTTCGATTTCCTGCACCCGTTCATAGCCGATTTTGGCCAGCCAAAGCTTAAAAGGCTCTGCTTTAGGCGATGGAATCGACTGAATTATTCGAAAAATGCCTTCGGTATTGGAACAATTTAGTTTTTGCATGCCGCCGGCGGTTTGTACAGGAAGGGGGGTGGCAATTTGCCCCCACCCTTTGGACAGTTCAGCATCCCTTCTCCGCATATCCTTAATATACCCCTCCGGCTGGGCTGAATCCGTTAGAGCAGCAACGACATCCCTGATGACAAACCACCATTGGTTATTATGAATGGTTTTTCTAATTTCTTTCTTTCTGAAAACAGCTATTTTTGTCGTGGGTGTCAGCTTATTCGACACTTTTTATACTCCTGGGGCTATTTAACAATAATATCGAAGCCAAGTGGAATCTCGCGGCAATCTTACTGCTCAACTGCTCTATATCACTAAACGCTACCATAATAAAATACCTGTACTTGTAACACTCTAACTCAATTAGCTTTCTAATGGAAGTGAGGCGCTGTAGTTCGGCGATTCTTTAATAATCTGTATATCGTGCGGGTGGGATTCGCTTACAGCGGCGGTGCTTACCCGTACGAACTCAGTGTTCTTTCTAAGCTCATCGATATTCTTAGTGCCGCAGTAGCCCATCCCTGCTCTCAGGCCGCCTACCAGTTGATATACAAAATCGTCCAGATGGCCTCGATAAGGCACCCGTCCTTCGACACCTTCCGGGACGAGCTTATCCTTGTCGGCGGTATTTTTCTGGCCGTAACGGTCGGCTGAGCCTTTTACCATCGCTCCAAGTGAACCCATACCGCGGTATTCCTTGAACTGTCTGCCCTTGTAAATGACAAGCTGGCCCGGACTTTCATCCAATCCGGCAAAAAGCGAGCCGAGCATAACGCTTGAGGCTCCAGCGGCGATGGCCTTTGTAATATCGCCCGACTGTCGGACCCCGCCGTCCGCTATTATGGGTATTCCGGCCGGTTCAGCAGCTTCAGCGGCGTTCATAATCGCAGAAATCTGCGGCACTCCAACGCCGGATATTACTCTTGTAGTGCAAATAGCTCCCGGGCCGATACCGACCTTGACTGCGTTTGCACCGGCATTGATTAAATCTTCGGCTGCCTGTGCAGTCGCGATGTTGCCCGCTATCACATCGATGTTATGTTCCCTGTTGATTCCTTTTACGGTATCGATGACATTTTTGGAATGTCCGTGTGCGGTATCGACCACTAACACATCGACCTCTGCGTCTATCAGTGCTTCAATACGCTCGTAGTCATTGACACCGACAGCTGCCCCGACTCTTAATCTTCCTCTACCATCCCTAGCCGCTATTGGGTATTGCTGTACGCGGTCGATATCCCTCATTGTAATCAGTCCGGCGAGCTCTCCACTTTTTTTGACCAAAAGGAGTTTTTCGACCCTGTGCTTTTGCAGAATTTCCTTGGCCTGCTCCAGTGTGGTATCAGCAGGACCGGTTATTAGTTTGTCTTTAGTCATAACCTCTGATATTCGGACATCGTAGTCTTTTAGGAATTTTAAGTCGCGGCGGGTCAGTATGCCGACCAGCTTTCTACCATCAACGATAGGAATTCCCGAGACGTTCTGCTCCGCCATCAGGTCTCTTGCTTTGCTGACGGGTTCGGCGGGTGTGAGGGTAACGGGGTCGAGAATGATGCCGTTTTCGCTTCGTTTGACTTTGGCTACCTCACGCCTCTGGACCTCAACGGGCATATTCTTGTGAATAATGCCGACGCCGCCTTGCTGAGCAAGGGCAATGGCCAGAGCCGATTCCGTAACCGTATCCATAGCAGCAGAGACGATTGGTATGTTTATTCTGATGTTGTTTGTAAGCTGTGTCGCAGTATCGGCGCCGCTTGGCACAATGCTGCTCATAGCCGGAATCAGGAGGACATCGTCGAAAGTAATACCCTGGTCAACGATTTTTGCGGGTTTGGATAGATGTTTCATTTGGGCTCCCTTTTTAGCCCAATATATATAACCATATCGGCTCAGAATGTCAAACAAAAATCCTCAAATAAAAAAATGTGTTACTTGTCTGTCCGAGGCGGAATCAGTGTGAATCGGTGTCTAACCAAATCAGGGATTCTGTTCGGTGAATCTTTTTTCTTCGGTGCTCTGCCGGCTTGCAAGCAGCTCTTTGAATTGCTGCGGTTTCATCCACTCCACCGTGCCATCGAGTCGCAGGACAATATAGCCGCTGCCCAGAAAGAAGCGGCCGTAACCCTTCTTCGTATAAGCGAGTATTTCGTCGTCGGAAGCGCCGAAAGTAATCCACCGCCCCCGATATATGATTTCGCCGGCCCGGACGCCGCCTTCAAGCTGCTTCTTTATACTATCTACGTAATAAGTTGACGGGACCTGATTGTTTTCGCTGCGGTAGTCCAGACAGATTTGGCCTAAATGGGTCATTGCCCGCATCGCCTCCGAGCGGTTGACATAGTCCTTGAAATTGAACATAGCTATTACCACGATGACAGTTACGACAACAACAGAAACGAGGTCATAAACGATTTTCTTTTGTCTCTTGTTCAACTTCATAATGGATTTACTCAGGCAAAATAATTGTCCTGTTGTTCTGCACCTTAATCCTGCCCTGGGCGAAAAGTTTTATAGCCTCGGGATACGCGATACATTCCTGCTCAAAAACCCGCGCGGCTAAGGTATCGGCATCGTCTGTTTCTTCGACTGGGCAGCACCGCTGAACAACGATAGCTCCCTTATCATACTCGTTCGTACAAAAATGCACAGTACAACCGCTCACTTTACAGCCTGCCTTCAGAACCGCTTCGTGCACATGATGTCCCCACATTCCCTGTCCTCCGAAGCTGGGTAATAACGCAGGGTGAATATTTATCACACGATTTTCATATTTTTGCGGTATTTTCCAAAGGCACAGCCAGCCTGCCTGGATAATCAAATCAACGTTTGCCGCTGTCAGTACTTTTTCAATCTGCTTACTAAAATCGTTGATATCAGGGTAGTCCTTTTTGCGGATGATTTCAACATTAAGGCCGGCGTTTTGAGCACGTTCGACTCCTTTGACCGTTGAGCGTGAGCTTATAACAATCGGAATTTCCGCGTTAAGCCCGCCTCGCTCAATATATTCGAGAATATTGAGCATGGTTCTCCCGCCACCGCTTAGGAGAATGCCAAGCCGCAGATGCTTCTGTGATTTTTCAGGTTTATCTTCTTTTTCGACATCTCTTTGTAAATCGAGCGCCCGGTTGCAAAGTGAATCTGCTTTTGTGTTTTTATCCCTGGTTATATGCTCTATCTTCCAACTTTCAAATTCATCAAGCGCTTCGGCTACCTGTTGAAATAAAGGCCTGATTAGCTCACTTTTGACTTTATACTGGCCGTTGATTTGCCTGACCATCAGCTCGCTGTCGCTGTATATTCTAAGCTGTTTTGCGCCTTTTTCCTTCGCACAATTCAGCGCTCGTATCAAACCGGTGTACTCAGCAACATTGTTAGTGGCCTGGCCGAGGTAAATGCCCTTAGCGGCAATTGGGTTTTTGTTTTTATCCGTAATTACAAAAGCAGCAGCAGCCGGTCCGGGATTACCGCGGCTTGCCCCGTCGGTATAAATTGTCAATCGCTCTGTTTCTGCAAGCACCTTAACCGCTCCATCAGTTCAGAAATTAAAAACTGTAATATGCTATAATTTAATACTGCAACGTTATTTAGCCAAAACTTATTTATGCTCAAAAATCCGAAGTTAATTGGTTAAATGGTTAATTTGTTAATTGTGGATTCGCTCTGCTGCGAATAAATTAACCAATTAACTACTATGCTATTCACCGACGGTTCTCAGAACGAGTATCCTGGTGCAGTTCGGACAGCGAATTATATCATCATTTGTCATAAGCAGATTAACGCTTTCAGGCGTCACGCTCATAAAGCATCCGCCGCAACTGTATATCGCGTTGCCTGTTTCGGGCTCTTCGACAACTGAGAGGGCTTCGCCGTCGTACGTATCAGCGACACGGTTGAAAATTTCAAGCGCTGCGGCTGGCACAGCCTCGGAAGCCTGTTCCCATTCGGACTGAATCTGTTCAATTTCAGCCTCGTATCTGACGGCAAGCTGCTCAGCCTCTTTACGTTTCTGTTCGAGGATTTTCTTCTGCTCTTCGATTTGCGTTTCTATCTGTTTGCATTCATCCTCGTCGGCCTCTATTGCCTTCATAAGCTCGAGTATTTCAGTCTCAATTTTTGAATTGTCTGCTTTTGTTGTGTTAAGCTGGGTTAGTACGGCGGCGTATTCTTTGTTAGTCTTTGCCGAGTTCAGCGAGGTGCGGAGCTTGGCGATTGCCTCATCACGCGATTTGAGCTCCAATTCCAGCCTACCGGACTGGACTTTGGTAAGCTGTATTTCCTCTTTCTTGGCTTCGATGCTGTTTGTGAGGGTTCTGACCTGGTTTTCCTGTATTATTACATTTCTTCTGCACCTTGCGAGCTTTGCTTTTGCTACCCGCAGGCGGTTTTCGACACTCTGTAGTTTTATCAAGCCGTTCAGTACTGGCCCCATCGTTCCTCCAAAAATTTTCAACAGGACATTTTCAAACCCTTTAGTATGGCAGGAATTTCAACAACGTTCAACAAAAATTTTGCCAGATACTTGTTTTCTTGGCTAAGTGCGGTTAATTTCTTTGTTATGAAAGAGTTACTGAAAAAACTTATTCAGGCAGACAGTACGCTTAATAAGGGTGAGCTGGCGACGGCTGAGGTTATCAGAAAGCACTTTGAGAAAAACGGCATTGAAAGTGAGCTTAGCAACTGGGACGGCAACCGGGCTAATGTAGTAGCCCATATAAAATCTACAGGCGAAAAATCCGGCCTGTTGTTCGCATGTCATCTCGATGTGGTGCCACCCGGCGAGCAGCAATGGAAATATCCGCCTTTTTCGGCGACCGAAGAAGACGGTAAAATCTACGGGCGCGGCGCAACCGATATGAAGGGTTCAACGGCAGCGTTGATTACCGCGATTGTTGATTTGGTAAAATCGGGTGTCGATCTTAAAGGCGACATCATTTTCGCCGCGACCGCAGGTGAGGAAACAGACAGCTGCGGGGTGCATAAATTCGTTAGCGAGTATAAGGACAAGCTGCCGGAACTGGCCGGTGTCATCGTGGCAGAGCCGACCGACTTTAAGGTCATCACAACACATCGTGGAATATTCTGGTTGGAAGTTATTACTAAAGGCAGGACGGCGCATGGCTCGCGGCCTGATACTGGTATAAACGCGATTAACTCGATGCGGCAATTTCTCGATGAAGCTCAGAAATATGACTTCGGCCGAATCGAACATCCGAAACTCGGTAAATGCTCGATGAGCATAAACGCCGTCAACGCAGGTGAAGCTATTAACGTTGTGCCCGACCGGTGCAGCGCGAAAATTGATATTCGAACGGTGCCGGGGATTGAGAACCGACAGATACTCGATAAGTTCGAGGAAATCTTTGCAGTACTTAAAGCAAAAAACAAAGACTTCGATGCCGAGGTTAGTGTAGTTAGAAATGTTCCTGCCCTCGAGACCGATAATGAATGTGATTTTGTCAAACAAATATGTTCGGCCATAGGCGCCATAGAGACTACAGCAGTCGGCTACGGTACGGATGGTCCTTTCTTTGCGGAATTAGGATACCCGATAGTAATCTGCGGCGTTTGCGATAACAGCACCTGCCATCAGCCTGATGAGTTCGTCGAATTTAATGAACTTAAAAAGGGAGTCGAGGTTTACAAGAAGATAATCGCGAACTTTTCTCAAACCGATAAACACTCAGTTTGAGGAGGTAATCATTTTGGCAGTGGTTTTTTGCGGCCATGCTTGTCGACGCTGACAAATGTTACGTTAGTAGAAAAAATCATCTCTTCTTCATTAGGCTTATGGCTTTTTCGAAAGACGTTTACTTCATATTGGACAGATGTGTTTCCTGTCTTCGATTTATTGACAATGAACCTTAGTATAGTACCCTTGCGGACGCTCTTTTTGAATTCGACTTTATCCATTCCGATGGTGACAAAATTACAGCCTGGATAATCCATAGCCGCGGCGATGTAAGCGTATTCATCGACCCAGTTCAGGAGGTAACCGCCGAAGAGGAAACCGTAATGATTCAAATGTTCGGGCATTACAAGTTTATGATTTTCCACAGCCTTTCACTCTCGGCTAAATTAATAACGAATTTCAGAAGTTTTGTTTCATGTAATTTACGGCGTTATTGAAAATTGTCCCCGATACATCGGGGTCGCCCTGGCCCGCATTTGGCAGTCTTGTCCAGTGCGGGTGCTGAGTGTGATAGACAAAACGTTCCGGGTGCGGCATCAGGCCCATCACCCTGCCTGTAGTGTCGGTCAGTCCTGCAATTGAGCACACCGAGCCGTTCGGATTGACTGGGAACGGTCCTTCGTTGCCGTCCTTATCGACATATTTGAACGCTACAAAGCCGCCGTCCTGCAATTGCCGCAATGATTCAACACTATCGGTAACGACCTTGCCCTCACCGTGCGCAATTGGCAGGTATATTCTCTGGTCTTTGTTAATAAAAACACATCTGCCAGTTTGAGGCTGCAAGTAAACCCAGCGGTCTTCGAATTTGCCGCTGTCGTTATTCGTAATGGTGACGTCTTTTTGGCTGTTACCGGAGCCGTTGCCGGGTAATAAACCAGCCTTTACTAAAACCTGAAAGCCGTTGCATATACCAAGAACGAGTTTGCCGTCATCGATAAATTTCCTGATTGATTCGTAGAGATGGTGTTTAATTTGGTTTGCCAGGATTTTACCTGCGGCCACATCGTCGCCGTAGCTGAAACCGCCGGGTATAACAAGAATGTGAAATCCATCAAGCAAATTTTTATTTTCGACAAGGCGGTTTATGTGCAGCCGCTGAGCTTGTGCGCCCGCCAATCGCAAAGCGTTCTCGGTTTCCATATCACAGTTGATACCCGCGGCCCTTAGTACTACAGCTTTAACTTGATCCATTTTGTTTTCCGTTTTTCCTACCAGTTGAAAGTTTTTTGCCAGGTTTTTTTGAGTTCGTTTATATCGGCGTCGATAACGGTTTTGCCGTTCTGGTCTTTTATGATCAAATTCGCGTCTTCTGTTACTTTCCCTATCTGTCCGAAAGGCAGGTTAAGCATCAGTTTGGCGAAGTCGCCGAACCTACCCGGCTCGACCTCGATGACATAGCGGGAATTCGACTCACTGAACAACTGAGCGGCGGTGTTATTACAATCCGGGCTTCTTGGTAAGGCTTTGAGGTCGGCTTCAATTCCGAGTCCGCCTGCAAATGCCATTTCGGCAAGTGCAACAGCCAGACCGCCTTCGGAGCAGTCGTGACAGCTTGCTATTAATTCTTTTTCGATTGCCTGAGATATTCTTTCGGAAATCTTCGGGCCTTTTTGCAAATCGACTGTCGGGACGTTGGCACCAAGCTGGTCGTTCACTTTGTAATAGTGCGAGCCGCCAAGCTCGTTTTTGGTTAGGCCTACGATGAATATAAAGTTGCCTGCCTTTTTGGCATCCATAGTAACGCATTTAGTAACATCATCGACAATGGAAATAGCGCTTATGAGTAAAGTCGAAGGGATTGAAATTCTGCTGCCGTCTTCACACTTGAATTCGTTGTTGAGTGAATCTTTGCCGGAGATGAACGGCGCCGAGTACGCAATCGCTCCATCGTAACAGGCCTGGGCGGCTCTTACGAGCGGGCCGAGAGTTTCGGGTTTTGTGCAGTCACCCCAGCAGAAGTTGTCTAATATCGCGATGCGGTCGAACCTGCCGCCTACGCAGATGATATTTCTAATCGCTTCATCGATACCGGCAAGTGCCATCCAGTATGGATCAATATCACCGTAACAGGGATTAAGACCACAGCTAATGGCGATGCCTTTGTTGGAATTATATTTCGGTCTGATTACTGCGGCGTCGCCCGGACCGTCGTTTTCGATGCCAGCCAAGGGCTTAATGACCGAACCGCCCTGAACTTCATGATCATACTGGCGGATGACCCATTCCTTGCTTGCCACGTTGGGCGCCGATAAGATTTTCAAAAGGTCTTCGTTATAATTATCTTTGGTGTGGATATTCGGTTCTGAAAGTTTGGGTGTTATCCAGACAGCTTTGCGGGAATATTTCGGTACGCCGTGATGGAGAAAATCCATATCCAGCTCGCCGACTAATTGGCCGCTGTATCGAAGTTTTAGTTTTTTATCGCCCGTGAATTTTCCTATTACGGTCGATTCGACATTTTCGGAATCGAAGATTTTTGTTATAGCTTCGAGGTTTTCAGGTTTGACGGAGATGACCATTCTTTCCTGTGCTTCGCTAATCCAGATTTCGGTGTAGTTCAGGCCTGCGTATTTTAGCGGTATATCTTCCATGTCAACTTCAGCGCCAAGTTCAGCGCCCATCTCGCCGACCGCACTGCTGAGTCCGCCGGCGCCGCAATCGGTGATGGCCTCGTAAAGTCCCTGCTCTCTGGCTTGGAGAATTACATCGAGCATTTTCTTTTCGGTAATCGGGTTTCCAATCTGTACCGCGTGGGAGAAAATAGTATCATGTTCGTGTGTCATCTCGCCTGACGAGAAGGTCGCACCGTGAATGCCGTCCCTGCCTGTTCTTCCGCCGACAACAATAATGAGATTACCGGTTTGCGGATGCTTGAAGCACTTGTCTTTGTCCATTATGCCGATATTGCCGCAATAGACTAACGGATTGGCAAGGTAGCGATCATCAAAATACAAGGCCCCGTTTACGGTTGGTATGCCCATTCGGTTGCCGTAGTCTCGAACGCCGGAGACGACGCCTTTCATAATTCTGCGAGGATGAAGCACACCTTTGGGCAGCTCATCGTTTTTCATATCGACCCTGCCAAAGCAGAATATGTCTGTATTGGCTATCGGCCTTGCACCCATTCCGGTTCCCATCGGGTCGCGTATTACTCCGCCGATACCGGTCGCCGCTCCGCCGTAAGGGTCGAGCGCCGAGGGGTGATTATGTGTCTCGACTTTGAAACACACAGCGGACTCTTCGTCGAACTCGATTACGCCCGCGTTATCATCGAAAACAGAAATGCACCAGGACTTATCCAGTTCTTTTGTCGCTCCGAATACGGTTTCTTTCAAGAGATTGTCGAAATGAACATTTTCGCCGTTGACAGTCATATCGACCGAGCTTTTGAGTGTTTTGTGAACGCAGTGCTCGCTCCAGGTCTGTGCGAGAGTTTCAAGCTCAAGGTCGATAGGTTCCCTACCTAAATCCTGGTAATATTTCTGAATGGTTTTCATTTCGACAAGATTGAGGAATAAATCTTTTCCCTTACTAAGCGCAACAAGACTGTCATCATCCAAATCTCGAATCGGCCAGTGTACGATATTCAGCTCGTAGGGTTTGAGGTGCGGGCTGGGCGGTTCAGCAGCATCGCCGACTATGACCTGTTCGATGCAATCGTTGGCGAGTATCTTTTTGGAGATTGCCTCAATCTGGTTTTGTTTGATTTGGCCGAGAAGCACATATTTGCGTGCGGTTCTGACATTATCAACTTCGACACCCATATCGAGTATCGCGGTTGTTACCGATTGAGCTACGGGGTCGGTTACTCCGCTTTTGAGGTGGACTTCTATAAGAGTAGCTTTTGCCAAGCCGGCGGGAGCTTTGCTTCTGCCGATGTAATACTCTTCGCAGACAGGGTCGGCAAGCAGCTCATTTGCGACGCGCTGGGCGAAGTCTTTGTCGAAACCTGCTTCAATTAAAAAGACCTTCGCGGACTGGACGGCTTCGACACTGTTTATACCCAGCTCTTTTATATCTTCCAGCACTCCATTGCCGTGCACATCCGTGGTGCCGGCCTTGTTGAACACCTCAAATCGCCATTGTCTCACGGTATCATTTCCCTTTTCCTGAGTTTATCCTTAATGAGTTTAGCCCGTTTATTCCTTGCGCTGTCCAGCAGAATTTTCGTTTTTTTGCTGTCTCCGGTTTGTATTGCCTTTTTGAATTTTCCAAGCTGGTCGATTATATTATCTATACCTTTTACGCAGTTATCTGAGTTTGCCATCAATATATCGAGCCAGATATTGGCCGGGCTTGAGGCAACGCGCGTGGTATCCATAAAACCTTTGCCCGCGAATTTTAAAAGCTCGTCGTTGTTGGCATTGACCAGCGAGACGGCGGTGATGTGCGACAGGTGGCTGACGCCAGCGAAAATTCTGTCGTGCTGAGCGGGAGTCATTTCGATTACGCGACAGCCTATTTTGCTCCAGAACTTTTTCAGAACAGAGACGGCTTTTTTATTTGTGCTCTTTTGGGAAGTTATTATGCAGTCGGCACCGTCGAAAAGGTCGTCCCTGGCAAATTCGATACCTCTCTGTTCGGAACCGGCTATTGGGTGAGAGCCGACGTAGTGAACGGTTTTTTGAAAACATTTTTTCGCCCATTTATGAGGCAGAACTTTTGAAGAACCGACGTCGGTAACAATCGCGCCTTTTTTAAGGCTGCTTTTAATCGCCTTGAAAATTCCTTCGAATGTATAAATGGGCGCGGCAAGAATAACAATGTCCGAATCGAGCACGCTTTGCGTAAGCTCGTCAACGACAACAGCATCGCCGAGAAGCCTGCGGGCCTTTTTTCTTGTTGATGCGCGATGGCTGAAAGCGACGACTTTAATATCGCTGAAAGAAGCGCCAGCCGCCAGGGCCAGACTTGAACCCAACAAACCGGTTCCGATGATAGTTATTTGACGCAAGTCTTTCATATAAAGAGCCTTACGGAGAAAAACAAAACAGGAAATTATGCTAAAAGGTATCTCAATAATGCTCGTATGTCAATTTTTTTCTTCTGTTCAAGTGGTTTAAATGTTATTATTTCTTAAATATTAAATTAAGAGTGAGAAGGCCCCACACAGAAAACACATATAAAACACGGGGCCAAATTTTTGGTGGGTCGAAATTATGGCCGATGCGAAAAACAGCGGCAACAGCATTAGCAAAAGTGAATATCTCGATTTTGAAGACAAGATAGCGAACATAGACCGGCAGATAACCGAGCTGGGGAAGCTGTCCTGCGCAAAGGGTATCGACTATTCGTCCGAGATACGTCAGCTCGAGCGCCAGAAAGTTGCCGAGCTGAGGCAGTTATACTCCAACCTTACTGCGTGGCAGACAGTCCAGGTCGCAAGACATCCTAAAAGGCCGCTGCTCGAGGATTATATAAATCTTATAGTCAGGGATTTCCGCCAGCTTCACGGAGACAGGCGGTTCGGCGATGACAAAGCCATTGTAACCGGTCTCGGCAGAATCAGACGGGAAAAGGTGCTTATCGTCGGCCAGAACAAGGGCAGGACTACAAAAGACAAGATTGCGTGCAGTTTCGGCTGTCCGAATCCTGAAGGCTACCGCAAGGCAATCCTGAAAATGAAATTCGCCGAGAAATTCGACATACCGGTAGTAACATTTATTGACACCCCGGGCGCGTATCCCGGAATAGGCGCAGAAGAGCGCGGGCAGGCCCAGGCAATTGCGGAAAATCTTTTCGAGATGTCGCAGCTCAGGATTCCGATTATCTGCATTTGTATCGGAGAAGGCGGCTCAGGTGGAGCTTTGGCGATAGGGGTCGGCGACAGAATGGCAATGCTGGAGTTTGCTTATTTTTCCGTTATTTCACCTGAAGGCTGCGCGGCGATTTTGTGGCGGGACGGCTCGAAGGCGCCGAGCGCGGCAGAGGCGCTCAAGCTGACAAGTAAAGACCTGATTAAGCTAAACCTCATAGATACGATAATAACCGAGCCGGTCGGAGGCGCGCAGCGCAATATCCATGATACCGTATATAATGTCGAAGATTATATAGTCCGGACACTGAGAGAGCTGAGACGAGAGAATACTGATAAGCTTCTTGAAGACCGATATCGCAAGCTCCGATCGATGGGTTCGGCGACAGTATCAAGCATCAGTGTCAAAAGTAAGGCCGCACAGGAAAGAATAAAGGAAGCGGTCACTGCTATCGGAAAAAGACCCCAGCCAACCAGAGTATAAGGCAGGGTAAATTACATTCAATCACGAAAAAAGCTGCGATTTAATACACTCAAATTGATTACCCTGATTTTCCAAAGGTCCAATAATAAAGCCCGACCCAGAATGGATCGGGCTTATCGGAGGAAGAAGAGAAAAAGCTCTTATGTATTTAACAATAATTGTTTCTTTCGCTTAATTTTCTATACGGTCTAATTTATCAAATGTTCTGATACAAGGTATTTTTTTTTATATGCTGTTATAAGAATGCGGATTTTGAGATTTTTGCGTCTGCTGTATTGAATTTTCCGTAAAAGCCGCAAATGCCCCCTTTTTACAGGGGATTATAGATTTTGATAAAAACGCGGTTATAAATAACAACAGGACTGTTAAGTTAAATAAGACCTTTTAGAAAATGAGGCTTTCAAACGGGGTTAAAGCAGGGATTTTCATTGGGTAAAAATGGTTTCATTGGCCGAAGTAAATAAATAATATGGATATTGCGATTGTAATGGATTTTTCTGATTCTCCCGGAGAGTAATAATGAAAAAATGGGCTCTTTCTGTTTTGCTTATAGGGTTCTTATTCAGTCTTGGCTGCCGAACTGAATCCCGACAAATCGGGATTAAGCCTCCTTATGACAACCCCCTGCCGCCAGGCCAATCGGCACTGAGGAAACTGAACGACCCTTACCAGATTCCGGATTTTACGCTTGCGTGTTTCGACATTAAGGGGCTGAAGGAAGCGACGGATAACAGTTTGACTTATCTCAGCAAGCCATCGAGCAAGCAGTATTATCCCGTACAGGACATCACACACTACAAGGCTGTGAGGAGTCTTGAGGCCTTCCGAGAGCTGCTCGATTCGGGTTTATCGGGGCCTGCGCTCAATCAGGCCATAAAAGAAAAATTCGATGTTTATATCTCGGTTGGATGCGACGGGCAGGGAACCGTATTGTTTACGGGTTACTATACGCCTATCTTCGACGGTTCGTATCAGCAGGATGATGTGTTCCGGTATCCGCTTTACAAGCAGCCGGATGATTTGGTTAAAGGGCCTAACGGGGAAATTCTCGGTAAGCGGTTATCCGACGGCAGCGTTATGAAGTACCCGTCGAGAGCTGTCATAGAAGATACAAAGATGCTCGCGGGCAATGAGCTTATATGGATGGCAGACCCGTTCGAGTCTTATATTGCTCATGTTCAAGGTTCGGCAAAAATACGACTCGGCGACGGAACCTTACAGACGGTAGGGTACGCAGCGAATAACGGTTATGAATATCAAAGCATTTCTCAGCAGATGATAAGCGACGGTGTGATAACGAAAAAGCAGCTCAGCCTAGCTGCGATGATCGATTATTTCAAGAGGCATAAAGAGCAGGTGAGCAGATACACGAGGCTGAATCCTCGCTATGTATTTTTCAGAGAGGAAAGCGGCGAGCCGAGGGGCAGTTTGAATGTTCCGGTGATTGCTTACAGAAGTATTGCCACTGACAAATCGATATTCCCCCGCGCCAGTCTGACTTACGTATCGACGACACTTCCCAAAGCTATGGGGACGGAAGTAGTCAACGAGCTTTACAGCGGCTTTGCGCTTGACCAGGACACCGGCGGAGCGATAAGGGCGCCGGGCAGGTGCGATGTGTATATGGGGGTCGGCGATACCGCGGGGAGGCTGGCGGGACAAACATACCAGGAAGGCAGGCTTTATTATCTGTTTTTGAAAACTGACAATCTGCCTTTTCAGTAATGAACCTTGAAGGAACATTATAATGAAGGGACGCTTTTTAGTTCTGTGTATAGCCGCGGTCTTCATCGCCGGTTGCGTAAGTCAGGAAAATAAGCCTGCCAACCCCGAACTCAAACGCCAATGGTCCGAAGAATTATGGCAAAAACGCCATACATTCCCCGACAGAATATGGGAAGATTCCAAAACGACCTTCACCGAGCCGAATAACTTATGGCTTTTAGGAATGGCGGGGGCTGCAAGCATTGTTATGCACAACAACGGTGCCGACGACGATATTCAGGACAGCGTCGAGCATCACCGGGCAATCGACGGCTTTTTTAGCGAATCGCTGAATTGGATAGGCAATCCCGGAACACATTTCGCCGTAACCGGCCTGTGGTATGCCCTTGCCGTTGACGCAAACGACAAACTCAACGAGAACCGTGCCTGGACTATGATGACGGCACTGTCGATTAACGGCCTTGTGACGGCAAGTTTGAAAGCCGTGCGTGATAATACCACTCCCAACCACGACAAGTGGGCCTGGCCGAGCGGCCATACCTCAAGCTCGTTCTGTGTCGCGGCGGTATTGGATGAATTTTACGGGCCAAAGGTCGGCATACCTGCTTATGTAGCGGCATCGTTCGTCGGATACAGAATGATTGAAGAAGGCGACCACTGGGCCAGCGACGTTGTCTTCGGCGCTGCGCTCGGCTGGGCGGTAGGACATTCGGTAGCAGGCAAACACATGAATCTTGAAATCGCCGGTTTTGATTTGATGCCGATGCCGCCAACACAGACCGGTGAGCCAACAGCGGGGATAAGCTTTGTGAAGCAATTCTGATAATGGTTAACTGGTGAGTGGTTTCCGCCTTAGACGGATAAAAATCGGTTAATTAAAATACCACATACTTGATACTTGTTATTACCAAGCCTGCTTTTTTTTATTGTCAAATCATTATTTGTATTTATAATTCGCATGATGGTAAAAAATACGGCGATTATGCGCATCAGCTTTCAGGAGAAACGCGATGGAAGATTTTGTCCCAAGCAAGGTGTTTTTGACAAAAGGGGTCGGCAGGCACAAATATCAGCTCAAATCGTTTGAGATGGCATTGCGAATGGCCGGTGTAGCTCAGCAGAACCTCGTGCAGGTCTCGTCCATCCTTCCTCCAAGGTGCAAAATCATAAGCAGAGAAGCCGGATTGAAGTATCTCACTCCTGGAGCGATAAGCTATTGTGTTATGGCTCGAACCGATACGGATGAGCACGGAAGATTGATTGCCGCTTCAATTGGCTTAGCAGTGCCAAAAGAGAAGGATAAATGGGGTTATCTTTCTGAGGTGCACAACTACGGCATGAACCAGAAGCAGGCTGCGGATATGAGCGAAGACTTAGCTGCCGGAATGCTCGGAACGACACTGGGATTCGAGGTCGACCCGGACAAGGCCTGGAGCGAGAAGGAGCAGGTTTATCAGTCAAGCGGCCTGATTATCCGCACCAGCAACATTACCCAGACAGCGAGCGGCCAGCAGAACCTCTGGACAACAGTAGTAGCAATAGCAATGTTCATATTCGATTAGTAACACGGCCTTCCAGGCCGTGGTAACACGAGCAGGATGCTCGTGTTACTATTGCGTCAAGCGTATCTTAGAATCAAGCAGACGTTATGAATCCCAACTTTGGTGATATAGAAGATAAATACTGTCAACCCGAAACAGCTAAGGTGGTAATCTTGCCTGTGGCTTATGATGGTACCAGCACCTGGATTAAAGGCGCCGACAAAGGTCCTGCTGCAATTATCGAGGCCTCTGCAAATATGGAACTTTACGATATAGAGACGGACAGTGAGCCGTACAAAAACGGCATTTATACCGCCAATGCTATTACAGGAAATTGGCCGCCTGAAGAAATGACGCAAGACGTTCGGCAAAAAGTCGCTGACTACATATCACAGAATAAATTCGTCGTTACAGTCGGCGGTGAGCATTCAGTTAGTATCGGCGCAATAAAAGCTTACACCAAAAAATATGCAAATTTAACAGTTCTTCAGCTCGACGCCCACGCTGATTTACGTGATGAATATCTCGGCTCAAAATACAACCACGCCTGCGTTACAGCACGAGTGAAAGAATTCTGTCCAGTCGTACAGGTCGGCATACGCAGTATGGATATATCCGAAAAGGCGAATCTCGATGCCGGCAGGGTCTTTTTCGCAAAGGACATTTACAATGATAAAAGTTACATAGACGGGGTAATCGAAATGCTGTCTGCTCAGGTATATATTACCATCGACCTTGACGTTTTCGACCCGTCGATTATGCCGTCAACCGGAACGCCTGAGCCGGGCGGGTTATTATGGTATGACATATTGGCTTTATTGAAAGCGGTCTGCAAAAATAAAGATGTCGTCGGTTTTGATGTGGTTGAGCTTTGCCCGAACAAAAATAACAAGGCGCCTGATTTTCTGGCGGCCAAGGTGATTTATAAAATGTTGGCGTACAAGTTCGCCAATTAAAATCTGAAGGTGAATTATGGAAAAGAAAGACTTTCTTAACAAAGCTGTAAAACATATTGATATAAAATCGTTCGACGCGACCAGCATAATCAACTCGATGCGGGATATGTCGTTCAGCTCGCGAGATGCAGCAAGGGCGGCGGACATTCTCGATACTATGATTAACGACGCCGACTGCACTATCATACTCTGCATCGCAGGCAGCAGCAGCGCGGCTGGCTGTATGCAAATCTATGCAGATATGGTCAGGTGCAACATGATCGATGCCGTTGTTGCGACAGGCGCTGCTATCGTGGATATGGATTTCTTCGAGGCGCTCGGTTTTAAGCACTACAAGGGCAGCCCTTATGTCGATGACAACAAACTCAGAGAGCTTTACATCGACAGAATTTACGATACTTACATCGATGAAGAGCAGTTGCAGATTTGCGACGATACTACGAGAAAAATCGCCGATTCTCTCGAACCGAGGCCTTATTCCTCACGAGAATTTATCGTTGAAATGGGCAAATACCTGACTAAAAATTCCGTCAAGAAGGATTCGCTTGTTCAAACAGCTTATGAAAAAGGCGTTCCCGTTTTTTGTCCGGCCTTCAGTGATTCAAGCGCAGGGTTCGGACTGGTAAAACATCAGGTTGAAAACCCTGATTCGCATGTCAGCATTGATTCGGTAAAGGATTTCCGAGAGCTTACCAAAATCAAAATGGGCGCTGATGTGTCAGGGCTGTTTATGATTGGCGGCGGCGTCCCGAAAAACTTCGCACAGGATACAGTCGTCTGTGCAGAGGTGCTTGGCAAGGAAGTTCCTATGCACAAATACGCGGTACAAATCACAGTAGCCGATGCCCGTGACGGGGCATGCTCGAGTTCCACCCTCAAAGAAGCCTCAAGCTGGGGCAAGGTCGATACCGGCCACGAGCAGATGGTCTTCGCCGAAGCTACCACTGTTCTGCCGCTGATTATCAGCTACAACTATCACAAAGGCGACTGGAAAAAGAGAAAAGAAAAAAAGTACAACGATATGCTCGGTTAGTTGTCCTGCTGATATTGATTTGAAAATACCGCATAATCATAAAAGTCAACGATACCGTCTCCGCCGTAAGGTTCGATATCAGTGTTCAAATATAAACCGCCTTTAGCAAGCCAGTAATCAACAAAAACAGCGACATCTTTTACATCTATAACACCATAAGGCTTTGCAATATCATATTTCTCATCATAGCCAGGTTGTCCTTCGAAGCTCTGCCAGGCTGAGGCAAACAGTGCCCAGTCGAGAAAATCAATCCGCCTGTCAGGGTAAAAATCGACGTCGATCTCGAATATAAAGCCCTGCCATTCTTCAGCAAGCATGGCAAGGTCGAGAATATCAACGCCATCCGGGCAGACAAAATCACTTTGCAGATATTCAACATTCAACCGCGGATAATTAACATCATCAGTGCACATCCGCCAGATTAACTCTTGAGGCTGATTATCCGGTGTAATAATATCCCAGCCAGCATTGATAAAGGTTGATGCCATTCGCATATTAACAGTTGTCTCGCCGATAACACCGGAAGGGTCGGGCCCGTTACCAATGCCGGTCAATGAACTACTAACGGTGCTGTCCCAGAAACAACTTGTGTAAGAACCGAGCGTGCCCACGCCGACAAGAGCTCCCTCATAGCCTAACAAAGAGCTGGTAGGGCTGGCTGCAAAACAGTTTCTCATCTCAGCATCACAAGCTCCCGCAAAGCCGCCTGCATCCAAAACCGAATCAACAAAGGTATCATTAGTATAACAGTTCTGAACGGTACCGCTCAATAAGCTTCCCGCCAGAGCTCCGCATCTCTGCCCACCATAAACAACCCCACCAACTACCCAACAATTCTCGATGGTGCCGTTATTCAACAAACCAACTAAAGCACCAATGGATAAAGAGGCGCTAACATCAGGGTCAACCATGCCAAGGTTCTTTATATGTGCCGGTTGGTCTACAACGCCAAAAAGACCCACAAAATCACCGTCCGAATAATAAGTAAAATTATAAATTTCATAACCTCGTCCGTCAAAAACTCCGGTAAAGGCTTTTTCCGAATCTCCAATGATATTGAACTGGTCACCGGTATAACCGCTCAGGTCAATATCGGCCATCAGGGCAAAGTGCTTATCACAGTCGTCGCCGTATGTACCTATTTCGTTCATCTGTTCCGCGGTATATATCATATATGGGTCTTGTGCAGTTCCGCTGCCGCCACCGTATTTGGCAAAGCAAAAACCCGCCGGTAACCAAACAGCCAGAAACGTCAAACGCAGGATTTTGACATTAACTTTTATCATCTGCGATTATTAAGTGCCCTTTTGATGGGCCCTCCACCAAAATAAACCAGCATTATAATGAACAAACACTGAAAAATCAAGACTTAACTCAATTGTTTTATATCGGCCTTTTTAATTAGCCGATAAGCTAAAATGAATTGAAAAATAACGCATAATCTGTAAACTTGCCGATGAAAGTTTAATATACGCCTTAACCTGGAACTAATCATTATGACAGAATTTAAAATTGAGCCTGCAACAAGAATAAAAAGGCTGCCTCCGTATTTATTCGGACGCATAAACGCCCTTAAGCTGGCCAAACGCCAAGCCGGGGCCGATATAATCGACCTCGGCATGGGCAACCCTTCCGATGCGGCGCCTCAGCTCGTAATAGACAAACTTTGCGAGGCAGCACGCGACCCGCGCAATCACCATTACAGCGCCTCAAAAGGCATCAGGAACCTGCGCGTCGATATGGCGAAAAAATACGCCAAGCTCTGGGGGGTCGACCTCGACCCGGAAAAAGAGGTTCTGGCTTGTATCGGCTCCAAGGAAGGATTCAGTCATATGTGCCTTGCTATGATGGGGCCGGGCGATACGGCTGTGGTGCCGGACCCCGCTTTTCCAATACATAACTATGCAGTAGCTCTTGCCGGTGGTAACGTTATTAGTGTGCCTCTGGGAAATAATGAGAAATTCATTAAAAACATAACTAACGTCATTGAGCACCTGTACCCCAAACCAAAGCTGCTTATACTGAATTATCCGCATAACCCGACCGCGATGACAGTTGATGAGGGCTTTTTTGAGCCGGTAGTGGATCTGGCAAAACGGTTCGGCGTAGCGGTAATTCACGATTTCGCTTACGGCGAGACCTGTTTTAACGGCTACAAGGCGCCGAGCTTTCTATCGGTTAAAGGTGCAAAAGACGTAGGCGTGGAATTTACCACTTTGAGCAAGCCATACAATATGGCGGGTTTCAGAATCGGATTCGCGGCAGGCAACAGGGATATGATAGAAGCCCTGGCGACGATAAAAGGCTATTACGATTACGGTATCTTCCAGGCCTTGCAAATCGCCGGAATCATCGCGATGAGGCACTGTGACAATTTTATTATCGAACAGAATGAGCGGTATCGAAGCCGACGCGACGTGGTCTGCGAAGGCCTGGAACGCATCGGCTGGCAGGTCGAAAAACCACGTGCGACGATGTTTGTCTGGGCGAAAGTGCCGGATGAGAACCTAAAAGGCAAGGGAACCATAGATTACGCTATGGACCTTATGGAATACGCGGAAGTGGCCATTGCTCCGGGCAGGGCATTCGGCGAAAACGGCGAAAAATACATGAGAATCGCACTTGTTGAGAACGAACAGAGGCTTCGCCAGGCCATTCGTAACATCAGCAAATTCATCCAGGAAAAACCCATTAGGAAGAAAAAACAATAGCTGATAAGCCTTTTTAGAAGAGCTTTAAAAAGCGTTATGCAAACATCAAATTTCCTCGTACAGCCACTATGTATTTTTTCCAAAACACCAGTGACATACCCGAAACAATAATTTGAAAACGAGCAAAAAACACCTCTATAAAAATTATTTTAAGTCCAATAAAACGCTTTAAAAACTTCGATAAAACCAGAATTTCGCTGTATTTAGGGAAAAGAGGTTAGTGTATGTCTTTTAAGATAGGTAAAATTTTCTGAAAAAGTTCTTGACTTCCGTTTGCAAATATGTTCTAATACGCTTGTTCAGCTTGGGGGCTGAGAGAAAACTCACTATTAGACTTTTGGTTTTTTGGTAATTTTATCTGTCCGTGCTTTTATTTGCGCCGGATTTATCCGACGCAGGCGGACTACCATCAAAAGAGGGGCAGAGAGCTTGAGTTATTAAGGCGGCGAAAGTTGCGCGCTTTGTGCGCTGATTTAATGCCGTCGTATCAGGCTCGGCAAAAGCCAGCCAACCTATAGGGGTGAAAACTTACGGGTTCAGAAAACTCATGAAATAACCGCGCAGATGGTCTGCGCGCTCAGAGGGTTTAACCCGTGAGATAGATCGCCAAAGGCGGGCGGTATCTCACGGGGTGAAAGTTTTGGAAATTTGTTCCGTGGAATATGAAATGGTTTTTGACCTTTTAATTTTAGCGAGGAAGGTGAATTATGCTGAATAAGAAAAAAATCTTACCTTTGTTTATCTTTGTATTAGCCCTCGTTGCGACGTCATCCGGGACCATAGAACCGCCAGAACCCTGGTGGCGGGGCAACGAGGGCACAACGTTTCAGGAATGGTCGTTTTCAACTCCTGACGATACGCCAGAGCCTGACCCAACAGTCGATAATCCCTACGGCCAGCCGCTTCTCAAGGTTGACTATCATCCCGACACTCCCTGGATTAATGACGAAATCCCGGGTGCGCTAGGAGTCTGGGCACTATCCGGGGAAATCGACATTGTTATTCCCAACAGGCCTGAACCTAATCCGTACAAAGAGATATGGATAACGCTTCGCTGGAAAGCTACTATCGATGAACAGGGCGGAGAACTGCCTTACGACCAATTCCTGCCTGACGAGCCACTGATTGCCATTACGCCGTTTGATTATATGGATATGTCCCTCGACTACGAAGAAGTGGACGCGCAGCTCTGGCATAAAAGCGTTTACGTTGCAACAATCTGGCCTAATCCACCAAAAGAGTGGATTACCATCAAGGGCAACATACTCGTTGACTCCCTGCTCATCGAGACGTACTGCGTGCCGGAACCTGCGACAATAGCAATTCTAACGATAGGCGGACTCTGGGCAATCCGCAGAAGAAAATTCAAAAGCTGATTCACGCGTTATTTGAACAGCTACAAACCCAGACCGGCTGATTGTAAGCCGTGGTGTGTACCGGCTGCAAAGATCCCCCGATAAATCGGGGTAAGAAGGTGAAAATGAATGAGCTGTTTTTAAGCTCTATTAAGATGAAAGGAAGGTGTTATGAGGGTTTATTATAACAAAACGTTACGTGCGCTTTGCCTGCTGCTGCTGATACTGTTACTTGTTCAAACGGCCTCAGCTCTGCTTACCAGCAGTCACTATAACGGCTATGTGTACTTTGACGTACCGTGGGGCGACGAAGGCGGTACGCTGAACGGAGTAATCGAATTTGCCGTTTACGACAACCGTTCCGAATACGAGTCCAATACAGGTCTGACAGCACCGGGCGAAGGCGACTATATTTACGCATATAAAATTTGGAATACCCTGCCTACAAGCGATGAGGCTGTAGCATATTTTTCCATACTTGGACTGGATGAAAACGAAATTACCGGCTTTGGATACGATGATGACGGAGGGAATGCAGAACCGCAAGACGCTTACTTTGACAGCGGCAACGGCGTCTGGGAATGGTCCATAGATAACGGCTTTATCCAGCTTGGGGACAATTCGTGGCTGCTGGTCTTCAGCAGTGACTACGATTGGGTTACAGGCGAATATGAAATTCGCGGAATAGAAGAAAGCGATTTTCCTGAGCCTGGAGACGGGGACGGAGATGTGCCTGAACCGTCATTAGTCGCGTTGTTCGGCCTGGGCGGCGCTGCTCTGCTTAGACGCAGGAAACAATCATAATTCCTTAAAAACTGATTATTAATTTTATTAACTTATTTCCGCAAACGGGGGCGGGGATGGTGAATAAGAAAAGCAGAAAATCTGCCATTAGAAGTTATACGCTTGTACTGACGCTCGCAGTGGTGTGCCTGGCACTGCCAGGCAACTGCAACGCTGTCGACTACGCTCTGCTGCTTCAGCAAAGCCCTGTTGAAGGCGGATCTGTCGAGCCAGGTACAGGAATCCATCATCTGGGTGGCGACTCTCAGGTAATCCTAAGAGCTGTGCCTCAGCCGGGTTATCAGTTTATTACCTGGCTCGGTGATGTCGATGAACCGACTGCTCCGGTAACAACCACTTATATGGACTCTCCTAAAATTGTCATAGCTGTCTTCGAGAGGATTCAATACGAATCCATCGAGGCAGCAGACCTTTTATTCGGCGGTCCCGGGGGTAGCGGTCTCAGACGTTCGGCCGGCGATATAGGCGGTGGTTCGGGCGGCGGTGCGATAAGGCGAGACTACAAGGGGGTAAACTGGAAATGGCCGGATGACGAAGAAGATGAAGATGATTTTCCGATTCCTGACCAAGGCGACGATTTCCCGGTGCCTGACCAAGGTGATGACTTCCCGGTGCCGGGCCAGGATGTGCCTGAACCAGCGACCATCGTATTGCTTATCGCAGCAGCGATGTTAACACGAGTAAGGCGAATAAAGATGCGGGCTTAAACAATAAACTTGTGGAGAGAATGATGACAGAACTGAAGCTCTTTGTAAAAATT
This sequence comes from Sedimentisphaerales bacterium, assembly GCA_016930645.1. Lineage (GTDB taxonomy): Bacteria > Planctomycetota > Phycisphaerae > Sedimentisphaerales > Anaerobacaceae > JAFGGH01. Next base: position 14,474 of record JAFGGH010000030.1, on the reverse strand, counting down.
GATGGGAATAATAGGCGTAAAAATTATCAGCCTTTTTCCAGCTACGGGATTGTATAAATGAAATAATAAGCGGTGGTACAAGATTATTAGTGCACCCCCCTAACCCCCGTAGGGAATTTTGATAGGGCGACCCCGCCCGGCGCCGAGCGGGGTCGCCCAGATTTTATTTATTACCCATACGTCCGTTAGCATTGGACTTGCCGTTTCCCGGCGAGTTTGCATCTAGGCGACGTTGTTTATCTCTTGCTTTCTTATAATATGTCTCGGCGTTGCCGAGCTGTTCCTCGATCAATTCAACGTCAAGATATAAGTCGCCAAAACGTTTCGCTAACAGCAGCAGTGATTTATAATCTTCTTTGATTTGACGTAAAAGTATTACTGCTTCAGCAATATTCTGCGTCTGTTCGACCATTTTGATTTGTACGTCAAGGGAACCTCGCAACCTGTCGAATTTCATTTTTGCTTTTTTAAATATCAGCATCGCTTCATTGACGCTCTCTTCCATTACAATTTCAGCGTCTGCGACGTCAACGTTTCTCAGAAGCTCCTCTCTCGAATCTGCTATTCCTTCTGCAACTCGGCTTTGTACAGCTTCGGCGGCTGTAAGAGTAAGCAGCGAGCCTTTTTTGCTCCACAGGCGTACAACCGTCTGGTTCGGGTCCTTTTGGCTGGATGTTATAAATCTCCTGCGGCCATCTTGTTCAATTTCTATTATCTCTACATCCTTATCAACCATCGCTCTTGCCAGAAGGCCGGGTCTTCCGTTGAGCTGGGCAAGAGACTGCAGATACTGCTGCCAGGCAATGCTTAACTTTTCATCTGTTCCCTGGATAAGATAGGCGGCGCCGATTGTTGTGTCCTGAGCCATATAAAGCTTATCACAGGCAAGAGCGACAGCAGCCGCTCCACCAAGCGCTCCGCCGTACCGACCGGTTTTAACATAAGCGTAAACGGGGCAGCAGGAGGTTCGTATGATCGTGTCACATATTTTTTCCACATAATCGGCGCTGCCGCCGGGACTGTTAATCTCCAGTAATATAAAAAGAGGGCCTCTATCAGCAGAGCTGATAATAGCTTGACTAATAGCTTCGGTAACTATTTTCAAATCCAGCTTTACATTAAGCTCGATAACTACAACTTTTTTACCCCTCCCCACATGATTATACTCTACGTTCCATTGCTCCGGATCAACCGTTATAAATCCCTTTTGAACAGTAAAGAAAACAGTCTTGTTATTCTCCGTTCGGCTTGTTGGATAACCGTGCATTATCTGGCCGCTAATGTGATTCGTAAAGGTATCAGCCCATGGAACAAAGCAAAAATTAGAAAGGATAATAATAACAAATGATATTGGCCTTAAAGACATCCTCATCCCCATCTATTCCCTGTCACATAATTAACGTCTTCGAGACTCTTTTTTCAACTGCTGATAGGACGCTTCGATTGTATTCAGTTCGTTTTCAAGCATTATCTGGTCGAGGTTAAGGTCGGGGTACTTGCGTGCCAAGCCGACCAGCATCGCAAATTCCCGCCTCGCGTCACGCATCAGCTTCAGAGCTTCGGCCTGGTACATCGGCATTTGAGACTTTTTAATTTTCAGGTCAACAGATTTACGAATTCTCTCTAACTGCCCTTCGGCACGTTTGAGTTCATAAGCCGCCTCTTGTACATCATTATTTATATCAAGCTGAGCGTTGTCCGCGTTCTCTTTACGAAGTAGCTCCTCACGTGACTGCGCGGTGCCATCGGCAAAACCGCAGTTAAGCGCCTCTTCGGTTGTCAGCGTTAGCAAAGAACCCTTTTTACTCCAGGTTTTTGCCGGCTTATACGACGGTTTTATATTAACGGGGTCAATAAACAACCTCTCATCTTGATTCTTAACTTCGATTACCTCAATGTCTTTATCAACCATGGCCTTTGCCAGCATCCCTGAACGTCCGTTTTGCTCTGCAAGAGATGCCAGCCTTGCACGCCAGGCCGAATCAAATTTTTCTCCAACTTCTTCACCAAAGGCCTTTTTCATTGTCTGCGCCCTGCCGGTTATCATCGTAGCGGCACCCATTACCGTGTTATCAGCCATATATATCTTATCGGCAGACAGAGATATTGCGACTCCTGCTGAAAGAGCGCCACCGTTGGCCCCACCTTTTACATAAACAATAACCTGAACATTGTCGGCGTTTGTAATCGCGGCGCTTATTCTCTGGGCAAGGTCTATCCTGCCGCCGGGCGTATCCAGCTCAAGCAGTACAAAGAGCGGCCCATTGTCGGCTTCCCGCATAAGAGCATTCTCGAACGCTTCGGTCTCAATCTCGTTTATAATCGGTCCATCGATTGTCAGAACCGATACCCTGTTGTTCCTTCCTTTTCTATCCGGCTCGACACGCCATTGTGCAAGATTCAGTTCGACACTTTCTTTCTCGATGATTTTAACCTGCGTCATCGGGCCTTCTGTTTTACTTAACTTGTAACCATGCAGAACCTCACCGGTTTGAAGATTCGTAAATGTATCGGCAAATGAAAATGAAATTATAAACGCTGCGGTCATTACAATCGCAGCCGGTTTTCTCATCTTTGCCGAATAACTCCGTTGTGCCGGATGTTTTTTCATTTAGACATCGAGATTCTGCACTTCGAGTGCGTGGTCTTGTATAAAGTTTCTTCTTTTTTCAACATCACTGCCCATCAGTATGCTGAAAAGCCTGTCGGCCTCACCGGCGTCGTCAAGCTCAACGCTCAACAGCGTCCTCGTCTGGGGATTCATTGTCGTATCCCAAAGCTGGTCTGCGTTCATTTCACCTAAGCCCTTGAATCGTTTTATTTCTATGTCTTTCCCGCCTATCTGTCTTATGCCGGCGCAAATTTTGCCGAGCGAGGCAATTTCATATTCATTGCCGGCATTAGTAAGGCAGAATTTCGTCGGCAGAGACTCGCCTGATACTGTTTTTCCCTCCTTGAGCAGGAAGTCTTTTAAATCAACACCGTATTCTTTTTTGAGCTTTTGACAAATCTGGTTGATCTTGCCTACCTCGTGAAGCTCTTCGAAATGTACTGATTCCTCTTCGCCCTCCTGCTCCTGCTCGGCAACATTGTTCTTTAGTTTTCCGAGACGTTTTTCAAATGACTCTGTATTATAAAAAAACTCATCCTGCCCCTCAGTTGTTATCCTGAATGCCGGTAGATCCTTACCGTCGTAATAATTCTTTACAAATTCTTCAAAGACAATCCCGCGTCTTGCCAAAATTCCGATGCACCTTTCTACCTCCGAAAGGTTTTTGACCAGCTCTTCAAGCTGCTGTCCGGTTATCTTTTTATCTTTGGCCTCCTTACGCTGACTCCTTATAATCAGTTCCGTTTCTTCAAGGCCGCGTGATGTTGTTCTCTTGCGCATCATTGCCTCGGTAAGAACATATTCGCTCTTTTTGGCTCCCTTAATCCTGACCTCATAAAGAGGCGGCTGGGCTACATATATCATTTTATTCGTAAACAACTGCTGCATCTGCCTGAAAAAGAATGTCAAAAGAAGTGTCCTGATATGCGCACCATCAATATCTGCGTCGGTCATAAGTATCACCTTGCCGTACCTGCATTTGCCAAGGTCAAACTCATCACTGCCTATGCCTGTGCCGAGTGCGCTTATAATTGTTCTTATCTCTTCATGGGCCAGCATCTTTTCGAGCCTTGCCTTTTCAACGTTCAGTATCTTTCCCTTCAAGGGCAGTATCGCCTGTATATTCCTGTCGCGTCCGGACTTTGCCGAGCCGCCCGCCGAATCGCCCTCGACAATGAATATCTCTGTGCTTGCCTTTTCCTTGCTTGAGCAATCCCAGAGCTTTCCCGGCAGGTTGCTGCTGCCCAGGGCGCCTTTCCTTCTTGTCAGCTCTCTTGCCTTACGGGCCGCTATTCTCGCAGCTGCAGCCTGTATCGCCTTATTCAATATACTCTTCGAGTCGGATGGGTGTTCTTCAAGAAAATGCCCAAGCTGCTCATTAACGGTCGTTTCTACAAAACTTCCGACCTCCGGGTTTGTCAACCTTACCTTTGTCTGTGCCTCGAAGTGCGGTTCGGCAAGCTTTACAGAAACAACAGCGGTTAAACCTTCCCGAAGGTCATCGCCCGTTGGGGCCTGGCCGTTCTTGAGAAGATTGTTACTCTTGGCGTAGTAGTTCATTGTTCTGGTCAAGGCTGTTCTGAATCCCGACAGGTGTGTTCCTCCGTCGATATTGCGTATGTTGTTTGCAAAAACCAGAACGTTCTCCGTATAAGCATCGCAATACTGCATCGCGATTTCACAGCTTAGCTTGGCTTCGGTGTCTTCTTTAGCAAAATATATGACGTCCCTGTGCAGGATGTTTTTGCCTTCATTGAGGTGACTAATAAACTCCTTGATGCCGTCGTCAAATTTGAAAACGTCTTTTTTTCTGTTCCTGTCGTCCCTGAAGGTTATTTTAAGTCCGGCGTTCAGGTACGCTACTTCCCTTATTCTTTTCAAAAGCGTGTCGTGCTCAAACTCTATGTCGCCGAATATTTTATCGTCAAACTTAAATGTAACCCGTGTTCCTCTTTTCTTGGTCGGGCCGATTTTCTTTACCTGTCCTTTGGCTTTTCCACGCTCACACTCGAAGTGATAATGATGCCCGTCACGGTAAACATCCGCTTCAAGCCATTCGCTCAATGCATTTACCACGCTGACACCGACACCGTGCAGGCCGCCTGCTACTTTATAGCTGTCACTGTCAAATTTACCGCCGGCGTGGAGTGTTGTAAGAACAACCTGTAGAGCACTTGTTCCGGTCTTCTTGTGCTTTTCGACGGGAATCCCACGGCCATTGTCTTCCACGGTGCAGCTGCCGTCCGCGTTGATGCTGATATCAACATCATCACAGTAGCCTGCCAGGGCCTCATCAACAGAATTATCAAGCACTTCGTAAACAAGGTGATGCAGGCCGCCGACCCCGCGGTCACCTATATACATATCCGGTCTTTTGCGCACGGCTTCGAGGCCGCCGAGAATCTTTATGTTACTCGCATCGTATTTATGCTCTTTAACCGCCATTTATTTTCTTATTCCTCCGTAGTTAAAGTTCCTTCTTTTTCAGACAGACATCCTTATATCTTTCACCCTGACACCTGTCAGGGCTTCGTTCATTTCATTCAATAACATTTTCCTGCAAAGACGCAATTCGTGCGAGTACCCGGGGCCGCCGGTTCTTACTTTCAACACGCCGGATGAAAACTCAACTATATCGCAATGTCCGGCAAGTTCATCGGGCAAAAGCTGCGACCAGACCTTCATCAACTGCTCAATTTGACGCTGCCTCGGTGAGATGAAATTCTCCATTACGTCTTTTAGAGTTTCTCCAAGAGGTTGTGCGTTCAGTTCGGTCATACTGGCTTTTGTCTGTGTATGCTGCTAAAAGGAAAACTATGCCTTTATCAAACAACTACCCTAAATTTATCGGCATTAGGACATACATAAATTTACTTCCGCTTTTAATCAGGCCGGGCCTGTCAGGGCCGCCAAGTTCCATCTCAAATTCCTGCTCGTCTAATACCCGCAAAGCGTCTATTATGAACTGCGGGTTGAACCCTATTTCTACGCTCCCGCCGCTATAATCAATCGCCATCTTAATAATGGCGTCTCCTGCCTCCGGCGCCTTTCCCGAGAAGGTTATCTTGCCTTTTTCTATTGACACTCTTATTCCACGAGACTCTTCGCTCGTCAAAAGCGACGCCCGTCTCACTGCACTTAAGGTTGCTTCTGTCTGTAATACAATCTTTACATCATAGTCCTTTGGAATGATGTCTTCGTACTTCGGGAAGTTGCCTTCTACCAGGTTTGAGCTTATCACAACATTCGCACATCGCATAACTATCTGGTTATCAATAATCTTCACGGCAACAATTTCCTTCTCTTCGGCGCCCATCCTTTCCACAAGGGCCATGGTTTTTGCCGGCACGATTAACTTTGATGATGATATTTTCTCGCTTGCTGCCGAATTGAGATTTGCTCTCACTCGGGCTAAACGCCTCCCGTCTGTCGCTACCAAAGACATCTTTTTCCCTTTTACTTCCCATAGCACGCCGCTCAATGCATACCTTGTGCTCTCCTTTGCTGTAGCAAAAAGAGACTGTTTGATTGCAGCCTGTATCGCTGATAGCTGTATTTCCAAATCCGCTTCGCCATCGAAATGCGGCACTTGGGGATATTGATTTGCCTCTTGGCCTAAAATATTGAAGTGGCTGTCCGTGCCTTTTATCTCACATTTACCCTCGTTTGCCTCGAGCAAAAGAACGTCATCCGAGCTTTCGCGCACAATAGCGCTCAGCATATCAGCAGGCACGACCGCTTTCCCCTCTTTTATGACTGATACTTCTGATACTATACAGTTTATGCCCACTTCCAGATCTGTGGCACTAATCGTAACCGCGCTTTTTTCGGCGGTTAGCTGCACGCAGCGAAGTATAGGTTTCGGTGTCCTTGCCGGAACAACAGAGGCCGCCAAGGAAAGTGCCTCTGCAAAAGCTGTCCTGTTAAGTTCGATTTTCATTTAAGACCCCTGAAATAACTTTTTAACACAGTATTTAACCGCTTCTGACTAACAGATATTTAATTCATTAGTTTAACTGAAAAGAAGGACTTGAACAATTTATTTTTCCTGAAAACGAGGCTTTTATGGAGTTTATTTACTGTTTCTCGGTATGCAGTTAAATGAGGGAGTATTATAAATATTATGTAGTAGAAAAATTATTAGTAGTATTCATATACTATGTAAAAATGTAAACAAGTTTATAAACGATACTGTAAAGCACAGTTAATTAAGAGGTTATAAAAAACAAAAAAACGGCAAGAGGGTGGATAGCCTGTTGTGTTATTTGTTGGATTGTAACTTGAAGCAAAAAGTATACAGCCTTTACCATTGTTTACATAGATAACGACGGTACTTTTAACGGCATCATTAACAGGTTTTCCACATGTTTTTTTACGGGGAATTCGTAGCCCTCATTACTCCTTTTTCCACGTGATAGTAGTTTTTTGCAGGCAATAACGGGGGAAAACCTGTGGAAAACCTGCTATTAGTCGTCATTTGGTTAATAGAATAATTGAAGGAGGCCTTTAAGAAAAAAAACAAAAAAAGTTGACAGTAACGTGGTATATATATATAGTATATATACCAACCGCACGCAGCTAATTTGAGAATCTTAGTTGATTGAAAAAGGACACAAAGAGGCTGGAATAAATGCTGTTGATTTATTAATATATCCTGAACGCTTTTATTAGAAAGTGACGCTATGGAAGGCAGTATGGATAAAAAATCTGTTGGCCTTGAAGGAAATACCCTAAATGCCAGATTTCCACAGGAAGGGCATTCCTTGTGTCTCGGCATAGACATCGGCTCAACAAGTAGTAATGTCGTTGTTTTAGACGAGCAAAGAAGGATGATTTTTAAAAGTTACCTGCGGACTAAAGGTAAGCCGCTGGAAACACTACAGAAGCAATTATGGCAGGTAGGTAATTGCCTTGAGCTTTTCAGGATAAATTTTGTCTCTGCAACTGGTTCGTCGGCTGGCAAGGTGGCCGATATTTTTGGTATACCCTTGATAAATGAGGTTACTGCCCAAGCATCTGCGATATCTTATCTATACCCTCACTTTAGACAGGTAACTGTGATTGAGATTGGCGGACAGGACAACAAGCTCATCTTTCTTTCAAGAGAAGGCGAAAGTCTGAAAATTCGGGACTTTGCACTAAACAGTGTTTGTGCGGCGGGAACCGGCTCATTCCTTGACCAGCAGGCTGAACGCCTCGGGATTAAAATAGAAGAGGAGTTTGGAAATCTTGCCATATCGAGCAAGTCGGTTCCGTGTATGGCAGGCAGGTGTTCGGTCTTTGCGAAAAGTGATATGATACATCTGCAGCAGCAGGCGACGCCCGTCAGGGATATAGTAGCAGGTTTATGCTTGGCGCTGGCGCGAAATTTGAAAAGCAACCTCGGATGCGGAAGGGAGTTTGTAAAACCGATAATATTTACAGGCGGAGTCGCTTCAAATCTGGGCGTGGTCAGGGCAATAGAAAAAACATTTGAGCTTACGGAAGGCCAGATGTTTGTTCCGGATGAGCACTTATTCACCGGTGCGATTGGTGCGGTCCTTGCGGCGAAAAGCCGAGGCCAATCAAAACAATGCGGCGAGATTAAATTTGAGAAAGTTGATGAGTATCTGAGCCGGCGGGACTCATCTCTTAGCAAAGCGCCGAGGCTGGAAGCACTTGGTAAACCGAAAATGCCGCCTCCGCAAAGCAGGATCTATGAAGAATTACTTGAGCGGAGCGGCAGCCCTGTCGAAGCGTATCTGGGTGTTGATGTTGGCTCGATAAGCACTAATGTTGTGGTAATGGACAGGTCAAAAAGGGTGCTGGCTAAGGCTTATCTTATGACTGCCGGCAGGCCGCTTGAAGCGGTGAAAGAAGGGCTGGATATTGTCTCAGGGAAAGTTGCCGGCAAGGTTAATATCAGAGGAGCTGCCTCTACTGGCTCAGGAAGGTACCTTACAGGCGACTTCATTGGAGCAGATATCGTAATTAACGAGATAACCGCTCAGGCCGCGGGGGCGGCTATAGTAAACCCGGAAGTTGATACAATATTTGAAATAGGCGGGCAGGACAGCAAGTACATCTCTTTAGAAAATGGAGTTGTTGTCGATTTTGAAATGAATCACGCCTGCGCCGCAGGCACCGGATCATTCCTCGAGGAGCAGGCCCAGCGACTTGATATTAGCGTCGAAGATGAGTTTGCCAATCTCGCCTTCCAAAGCGAAAAGCCGATTAAGCTTGGTGAAAGATGTACGGTTTTTATGGAGTCAGACCTTTTAGGTTATCAACAGCAGGGAGCGATTACACCGGATTTAGTCGCGGGCCTTAGCTATTCTATCGTAACCAATTATCTAAACCGGGTGGTGGGCCAGAGAAGAATTGGTAATCACATTTGTTTCCAGGGGGGTACGGCCTTTAACACGGCGGTCTGGGCGGCATTTGAAAAGATTGTAGGTAAACCAATTATGGTGCCGGACCACCACGAGGTTACAGGTGCCTTGGGCGCCGCTGCGATTGCCGCCGAGCATATGAAAAAAATATCGTGCCAAAAAGGCAAAGACGTCAAAAGTACCTTTCGAGGCTTCGAGAATATCATAAACATAGATTATTCTGTCGAGCCCTTCACCTGTGAGCATTGCGCAAATAACTGTGAAATAAAAAAGGTGCTGATGCCTGGTTCTGAGCCGCTTTATTACGGTTCACGTTGTGACAGGTACAACCTTAAAAAGAAAAGCGCAAAGAGATCACGACTTGGAGCGTTTGAATTCAGAAAAAGCAAACTGCTGGAGTATTCCGGCCTGACTGATGAGAGGAAAAACGGCTTGTCCTCTTGGATTACGATAGGTATTCCGAGGGCGCTTATATTTCAACAGCTGCTGCCGCTTTTCAGCAGGTTCTTTAGTGAGCTTGGTTTTGAAATTGTTCTTTCACCGGATACGGATAAGAGCATTATACGAAAAGGCGTTGAAGCTGTTACCGCGCTAACCTGTTTCCCGGTGAAAGTGGCCTATGGTCATATTGTTGAGCTTCTGGAAAAACAGCCTGACTATATCCTGCTGCCGAGCATAGTTTCGATGACAAAAGTATTTGAAGAAAACAAGCACAATCAGCTTTGTCCTTATGTGCAGTCTTTTGTCTATCAGGTGCGCACCGCTTTTGCCGACAAGCTCGGCAAGACACGAATTTTGACTGCGCCTATGAGGCTCGGGGAAGGTGATAAGCTGCTGACCGAAAGTTTTATTGAGCTGGTAAAAGAGCTTGATGTGTCGCCGTCGAGAGTTAAAGAGGCACTGAAGAAAGCCCTAAAGGCACAGAGTGATTTCGATGAAGAGCTCAAGGCCAAAGGCGATGAGATATTAAGCGGCATTAAAAAAGACCGGAAACTTTTTGTCTTGGTTAGCCGTCCTTACAACGGCTGTGACAACGGGGTGAATCTTAACCTGCCTAAAAAAATGGCTGAACACGGTGTCGATGTTATACCGATGGATATGCTCAGGCTTGGCCGTGCACCACTAAGTGATGTGCAGCTTCACAGTCAGACTTACTGGAGCTACGGCCAGAAGATATTGCGAGCCGCGGAGATTATCAAAAGTGACCCGAGGCTGTTTGCAGTATATCTTTCAAATTTCAGTTGCGGGCCCGATTCATTTTTGCTTACGCTGTTCAAGGATATAATGGCTGAAAAGCCCTGCCTGCAGCTCGAGCTGGATGAGCACTCAGCCGACGCCGGAGTTATAACCCGGCTCGAAGCGTATCTGGAGAGCTTAAAACATTACAGCTCGCAAAAGAAAACAGACTTGGTTAAAACGAGCTGGTTAAGCACCGTTGATAAAAAAAGAACGTTTTATCTTCCGTATATGAGCGATGTTTCCTACGGCATTGCCGCGTGTTTCAGGTCTTACGGCCAGCCGTCCGAGGTAATGCCGCTTGCCGATGAAGAGACGCTGATAAAAGGCAGACGCTTTACGACCGGTAAGGAATGTCTTCCCTGTGCAATCACTACAGGTGACATGCTTAAGGTGATTGAGAAAAACGGACCTGAACAAGCCGCATTCTTTATGCCAAGCGGCTCGGGACCATGCCGCTTTGGTATGTACAACTGCCTGCACCGTACGATTCTAAAGTACGCAGGCACAAATAATGTACCTATTATCTCTCCGAATCAGGATGACAGATTTTATGAACACTTCAGGCAGTCACTGGACGGCTCTTCAACAACGTCTCTTATGAAGGATATATGGATATCGGCGGTAGGCATCGATTTACTCGGCAAGCTTATTCTTCGTGTAAGGCCTTACGCTGCTGATAAACAACAGGCGAAGGATGTTTACGACAAATCCTTAAAGAGGTATATAAATGCCATCGAGCAAAAATCAGGTTTCAGAAAGATAGTCGAGCTTATGGAGTCCATATCAGAGGATTTTTCCTCGATTCATTTTGATAAAGAATCAAGCAAGCCGAGGATAGGCATAGTCGGTGAGATATATGTTCGAAGTCATCCATTCGCCAATTCCAATATAATTGCCAGGCTTGAAAGGCTTGGCGCAGCCTGCGATTTGGCCTCTCTTGCCGAGTGGATTTATTATACCAACATAACACGAATGCGAATGGCCGGACGCCGCCGTCAGTTCCGCAACATGCTCACCAATAAAGTTCAGGACTTTGTGCAGAGGCGGATTGAAAAACAATTAGCCAAACCATTAGAGGCAGGGTTCGGGCCTCTCGCCGAAGCGCCTGTTGAACATGTGCTTAAATTGGCATCGCCTTATATGCACGACAGCTTCGAGGGCGAAGCGATTCTCAGTATCGGGAAAATGCTCGAATATCACCATCAGGGTTTCGGCGGCGTTGTCAATGTGATGCCGTTTACCTGCATGCCGTCGACGATAGTCAGTACTCAGACACAACGCATAAGCAGAGACTGTGATAATATGCCGATATTGAATATAACTTTCGACGGCCAGGAGGATCCGACGCTGGAGACCAAGCTTGAGGCCTTCGTCGAGCAGGTCCGCCAACGAAAAACCTCTGCCATTAAAGAGCTTATCAACGTTTGATACCATCGAAATTTTGCCTTTCAAAATTGGCTTTGAATTGGGTTCGTTTTTTTACACACCCCTCTTTTTGGGCTAAAATTGGCTTCGTTTGGGTTCGTTTGGCTTTGAATTGGGTTCGTTTTGGCTTTGAATCTGTGTTTTTGGGGTAAAAATCCACAAAATTGGCTTTGTTTTGCAAAAAAAGCAACCACGAATTCACACGAATTAACACTAAAAAAGATGGCCGCATAAAGCACAAAAAACTCAAAGACACAAAGAGGGGTAAATTTTGAATTGTAGTTTTGCATTTTTAGTTGTTAATATGTTCGTTAATCGGTGAACTATTGTGTATTTTAACATATGAGCAAACATTTGTCAAGTAAAAAATGGAGTTTTTTTGAAAATTATGACTGATTGTCCGCCCTTGACAACCACCAATTAACTGACTACGCTTTGGGAAATTAGTGCGAGGTATCTTTGTGTCAAGTGAACAAGAAGATATAAAAGAAATCGTAAAGCAGTTTTGCGATCAATGTTGTTGGATTAGAACTGTTTATAACGAGTATTGTATTCTTTATGAGGGTGGAGAAAAACGACTCGAACTTTTAAATAAAACTGCGAGGACTTTTTTTAGCTATATTCAACTCATTCTAATTGATTATATATTCTTAAACATTTGTAAGCTAACAGACTCTGCTTATTCCAGGAAGGGCGGTAATCTTACAATCAAATATATCCTAGAGCAAATTGACTCTGAAATTCAAAAACATCTTGGACTTAAAAAACTGTCTGACAGGATTCACAAATTTAGAGACAAAATCGAACCTGCGAGAAATAAAATTATTGCACATTTTGATGTCAAAACAACAATTTCCAATCAAACGTTGGGTGTAGTTTCAAAAGATGATAATGAGCAGTTTTGGAAGGATTTGCAGGAATTTGTTAATAAGATACACAGTCATTATTTAGATGAAATCTTTCCTCTTGACGCTATCGTTTATTATGATGCAAAAGATCTAATATGGGCATTAAAGCAAGCTGCCTATTTCGATCAGCATTTTACCAATGTAGTTCACTCCAATCTTTTTAAGGACGAAAAATTTCTATATAAAGACGCATAGTTAGGTGTCTGGCGTAATTCGTACTCGTCATTCGTAAATCCTATCCCCTGTATGCTGTACCCTGTACGCTAAAACCTATTCACTATTCACTAACGACTATTCACTATCTTTACTTCCTATGCGCCCTTGCCAGTAATCGTATCGGCACTTCTCCCACCGGTAGAAGTGTTTGCAATTTGTTTATTATAAACCTCTTATAATTTTCATCGAATAGTTGCGGCTTATTAACGAACATCAGTATTGTAACCGGATTGACCGCGATTTGGGTCGCGTAATATATCTTCGGCCTGCCTGCCTGGCCTTTCTTCGAACCTGCCCGCTCGGCCCTTATAGCTTCAAAGGCCTTGTTCAGCCTGCCGGTTGATAGTGTGGTCGTTGCCTGCTTGAAAAGTTCCGCCGCTAAATCAAGAACGCTCTGTACATTTTTGGCATCTTTTGCGGTGGTAAATGCTATCGGGGCGTACTTCATTACCGGCAGCACCTTTGTCAGATAATCTTCATAATCTTCGGTAGAGGCCTGTTCTTTAGCCAGGTCCCATTTATTGATAACGATTATGCAGGCCTTGTGCTCATCGGCGATAAGTTTTGCCAGCTTCTTATCGATTTGTGATATATCTAACGTCGAATCGATTAAAAACAGCACTACATCAGCGCTTTTTATCGAGCGCTCGGCCCTGACAAAACTGTAAAACTCGATACTGTCGGACATCTTGCCTTTTTTTCGCACGCCTGCTGTGTCGATAGCTACAATGGTCTTGCCGTCTTTTTGAAATCGCACATCTATAGCGTCCCTTGTCGTGCCGGGCGTCTCGCTGACGATTACCCTCTCTTCACCAACCATTGCGTTTAAAAGGGTGCTTTTGCCGGCGTTGCGTTTGCCGACAATAGCGATTTTCATCACAGGCTCATCCGGCTTTCCCGATTCTAAGTGTGAGATTTCATCAATAATTTTTTCAAGAAGAACGGATTTGTTGAGATTATTCAAAGTCGATATGCACAGAAACTCGCCGAAACCAAGTCTTGTAAATTCACCTGCCTGCGGAAACATCCTTGCCGTATCAGCCTTATTGGCTACGCCGATTACTTTCAAATCTTCCCTGCGGAGCAATTGCGCGATAGTCTTATCAAGCGGCGTAACTCCGTCACGAATATCGACCATAAACACTACAACGTCCGCCGATTCTATGGCCTGCCGGATTTGGCTTTCGATATGGTCGCCAAGCTGGTCGGCATCGACAATCCCGTATCCGCCTGTATCGACAAGCTCGAAGTATTTGTCGTCTTTTTCGATAATGGTGCTGACCCTGTCGCGCGTAACGCCGGCGGTCGCCTCGACTATACTTATCATCTGACCCGCTAACGCGTTTAACAGTGAGCTTTTACCGACGTTAGGCCTGCCGATTATCGCAACCCGTGCTATCGTCATATCATTCTTCCCGAACGCTTTATGTCATTCCCGCGCAGGCGGGAATCCAGCTTTTAAGTATGGATACCTGCTTTCGCAGGTATGACGACAAAAGAAGCATTATAACAAAATAATAATAGATTTGGATATATGTATCTGTCCCAAATTCTATGCTGGCCACGGCTCCGCCAAATTTAGCCCCGTCATTTATGACGGGGTTACTCTCTTTTTTATTTTTGATTCGTTTAGCAGTCGCCGATATTTATCCGCCCAAGGCGGACGGCGACTTTTGATTAGCACCGTCACCTGCCTGCCCTCCG
>JAFGGH010000029.1 GCA_016930645.1 Sedimentisphaerales bacterium | reverse complement strand
TATTATTTCACCGCCGGGGGGAGCCTTCTGGTTTACATGTACCGTAACCTGGACGGTTCCGGTGTCATTAGGGCCTTTGGCGCCGAGTGACCAGGTTACAGTGTGTTCATTAGGATTATAAGTGCCGACCGGGTCGGATGAATAGTAATCTACTTCATCGGGCAGTTCGTCAACAATATATACGCACGGGTCGGAATAATCTGCCATATTATAATCAATCGTATAGGTTATCTCGTCATCAGGGCTAACGCAATCAATAATGTTATCTGTCTTAGTAATTAAAACCGGTGCTGGCGGCGGAGGATCGACCGGCGGACAGCCGAACATTACTGCAATAGTAATTTTCTTGGTCTCATTTGCTGCAAGACTTCCAAGATTCCATTGCATAGCACCTGCAATACGACTATAGGAACCACTGACATATGTACTATATGAATTGTTGTTTAAACTTCGATTTTCGATATTTGTATATGTACCTGTTGTGGGTTCTCCGCCAGAGGAGTAAAACATACCATTTTCAAATGCATCCGGCGGGATTGTGCTGGAAAAACTTATCCAGTCATCATGTTCTGGTGTTGAAAATATATCTTCGCCCCATTGACTGATATCATATCTGAAGTTTCCAACTTGATGAACGGAATTGTAAGGTGTGTAATCAGTCAACGGGTCGTAGTAATTTTCTGTTGTGTAACTTGAGTAATCTGCAATGTCGGCCAAGCCACAAAGCATTTGATAAAACTCCAAGCCTGTGATACTGCTTGCTGATATGTTCTTAATTGTATAGGTTTGCAGACAAATGTATCTTTCACTATAGACAAAATGTTCCACATCGTTTGCTTCTTTGAATGTAATTGGCGAACCGCCTGCACCGTTGGCATCCTGCTCGCCCAAATCAACTAATTCATAGTCGATTGTTATACGTACTCTATTTTGATTATCTTGAATAACTGAATAAGCAGTATCATAGTTATCTATCGGATTATTCGGGTCGTTCCATGCAAGATACGATGGATTGCCGTATTCTTCAAAGATGGAATCTGTTGAAAAATAGGGGTAAAGAAACTGGTCTGTCAGCCAGATTGCTTCATTAGAACCTGATTGATCCCAATAAATAGCTGCGGCCCATTCACCGCTCAACATTTCATGGGAACCATAAGGGTGCCTGGGTAAGCTATAGCCCCACCAAAAACCATCGGAATAACCGGAAGGATAAAAATTGAAAGCAACACCGCCACCTGATGCTGAGTAATCATTTGTGTACACCCCAAAAGGCTCGTATTCTGCATACAAAATTGACGTGGTTCCAAGTATGGCCAAAACAAAAAAACAGTTGAAAGCATTTTTTGAAAAAGATTTTTTGTTAAACATATTCTTCTCCTCTGAACATTAAACGTTCAAAATTATATTGTTAAGAATTGAAGGAAGCTCTCTTAGCGATTGAGTTTTCTTATGCCGAGAATTCCACTTAACATAAGCAGTATTGTAACAGGTTCAGGGATAAGAAATATATTTGTTCCAAGTGCCTGTTCAAATGGCTGTGGTAAATCCCTGAAATAGATCTCAAAGGCTGTCCCATTTAGCCAGTTGCCTTGTAGGAAAACTGAGGTATGATTATCACTTGCAGGTATTATTTGGAAGTTTTGTCCGTGAACATAGATTTCTGCTAAACTGCCGTCATATCCAACAGAACCAAATGTACCACCATAAAGATCAAGTACACTGGAACTCTGTGATCTGTAACTTGCGTGGCCTCCATATACAAGAGCAGAGCTCGTATCTATAAGATAAAAAACTGTTGCTGCCCCTCCCGGCAAAACTGTGATTTCTGCAGAATTGTGAACGGTTACAATCGCATCAAGATCGCTGTCGATTACAGTATCTTCATAGATGTCAATATAGTCCGCTTGTGCCATTCCTCCGCTGAATAATAGTAACTCCACAATTATTATTACCGCTTTCCCCCACATTTTTTTCGCTCTCATTTTTCTACCCTTTCAATTTAACCCTCATATTATACCATAAACAACCACGGATTTCATTCATATTTTTTTCTGAAACCACGGATTCCACGGATTAACACGGATTTTTTTGCCTCAAAAAGCACATAATTCACAAGTATTTGTAATTTTCGCTACGCATTCTAAAAAAGTGTAATACGGTTGCGTTAGCGAAGCTCGTAACGTCAAACGTCTAACGGCAAACGATACGAGCAGCGAAACCGAAAACGAGTTACTATTTTTATTAACTTTTGATAGGCGTTTTGGCGTGGCGCAAAATATATGGAGCGCCAACCGTACCGTTCGTTGTAGGCTCGCCAGAGCCCGTCCGAAACAAGTGCCGACAGCGCCCCAGCTTGGGGCACTGACTTTGCACATCTTCGGACTTATAAACTGGCGATTTACAACGAGACGCCTAAGTTCAGTGAACTATCGAATTTTATTTTCAGATGCATAATACCACGAAATATTGCATATGTCAATAAAAAAGTCCTAAAAAAACTTGAAAATTTTGTTCCTAAAGCTCGGCTTCATTCACCCACCTATTATCAGCTAAGTCGGAATATTTTTCTGTAAACTTTTCCGTTCTGCCGGTACAATTGCAACAGTTAAATCGGATACAAGAATGCAGCAGATAGCTATGATAAACGACCGAATCCTGCCTTACGAAGCCCTCGAGCCTGTATACCTCGACCGTGCTTTCTACTTCGGCGATGGAGTCTATGAAGTAATACGAAGCTATAACGGCAAAATATTCGCCCTCGATGAGCATTTAAATCGATTTTCAAACAGCCTAATCGCCATCGGCATAAACAGTATTGATATAGAAGATATACGCACAAGGGTTAAACAAGCCTACGATGAAGCCTTAATGCCAAACGCAAGGATATATTTTCATATCACCCGCGGTTCGGCACCGAGAAATCACAGTTATTCAGACGACCTGAAACCAAACTTCTTTCTGACCGTTACCGAACTACAGGATAGTAAACAAGTCAAAAAAAGCGGTATCGCTGTATCGACTTTCCCCGACTGGCGATGGAAAAGATGTGACATTAAGTCTCTGAATTTGCTGGCTAATGTATTAGCCAAACAAGACGCTGTTTCAAAAGGTTGTGATGAGGCTATTCTTGTTGATGAAAATGGATTTATAACAGAGGGTTCGAGTTCTGCTTTTTTTGCTGTATTTGATAACCGCCTGCAAACCGCTCCTCTGGTCAGTAATATCCTTCCGTCAATTACCCGCAAATATGTAATTAAAGCGGCGGAAAATATTAATATGACAGTTACAGAAGAATCCCTGACGCCGGAAAAAGCAAAATCAGCCGACGAATTGTTTATCGCCGTAACGACAAAAGATATTGTTCCGGTAGTCAGGTTTGACGGAAATGTGGTTAAAGACGGAAAGCCGGGACGTTACACTGAGAAACTTATGGAAGAATTCAAACACTTCATAAATTAATTGACTAAGTTGGCGGACGCGTTGAGTCACTTCCTGAATGTCAATCTATCCCAATGCTCCTGCTGCTGGTGTACAGCTTTCCTGAGCATGTTCCACCCTTCTGCATATGACAAACCAGTAGTCTTGGATATGAGACATTATCTCCTGAAAACCTTCAAGGGACACAGCCTTTTTTATATAACCGGACGCCTGTAACTGAAAACTTTCCAACACATCTCTTTCGGCGTCGGATGTCGTCAAAACTACTATCGGTATTATCGAAAGGTCGGGATCTTCTTTCGCAATTCTTAAAAATTCCTTACCTCCCATACCCGGCATATTCAAATCCAGCAGGATAAGGTCAGGGAAAGGAAATCCGTTTGTGCCTGTTTTGCTTTTCTCCAAGTACTCGAGAGCTTGATCACCCGAATTTGCAATTAAGATTTTGTTGGCAATTTTGCCCTGCTCCAAAGAGGTCTTTATCAGCTTCTGGTCACCGAGATCGTCTTCAACCAGAAGAATCGTTGCGGCTTTAAAGTTATCCATTGTTCCTCCCTTTTAATGCATCCATAAAGTTATTGTAATATTTTTTAAACACTATCACACACCATTGATTCTCTATCTTTTACCAGGCATGATGTTACAAACCAGTAATTAGCAAGTTTTTCTATTACCCTGCGAAGCTCTTTGGGATTAAGTCTCTTTTGGACATATCCGGCAGCGTGTAGGCGGTATCCATCTTCAATATCCCCCGGAGCATCCGATGTCGATACAATAACAACCGGTATATCGCAAAACTGTTTGTTTGATTTGATTTCTTTGAGAAAATCCTTACCTCCCATACCCGGCATGTTCAAATCAAGCAGAATCAGGTCAGGTCTTGGTTTGCCCTCGTCGCCATTGATACTTGCATCAAGATAAGCAAGAGCTTCTTCGGCATTATCCATTATCTGAAGATTATTAGGTATTTCATGGGCAGCCAGAGCATAACGCATTAATTTCTGGTCACCCGGATCATCCTCTACCATTAATACTACGCATTGTTGTTTTTTATCCATAATTTCTTTCGGTTCCTTCCGGTCTCCTATATTTTACTTTAACAGGTATATCCCTGCTGTCTGAAGGCCACCTGCTTTGTAAATAGTTAATAGGCCTAATTTCATACTGTCTTTAAGAATCGGTTTGTTCTTGTGCCAATTTAATCTTAAGAAAACAAGGCTTTTGCTGTTTTTTAACATTTCCTTTAAGATACTATTAATGAAGGACTTACAGATGCTTAATTTTATTTCCCCCAATGATAAAACTGTATCAGCAACGTTTATGTCCCATAATCAGATTGCTGTTGTTCTATATATCTGGCAAAAAAACAGATGCGAATATTTTTTTGCCTATTAAATAATAACTTACTTTTTGTGAGATGCTGTAGCTTTTTCAATTATTTTTGCAGAAATTTATCTTTACCCTTTTTGCAGTTTGAATTCTACACTGTCAACAAGAGCCTGCCAGCTTGCTTCGATGATATTTTCAGACACACCGACCGTTCCCCAGATGGAATCTTTATCACGAGACTCAATTATTACGCGTACTTTTGCCGCTGTGCCGGCACGCGCGTTTACAACACGGACTTTGTAATCTATAAGCCTTATATCTTTTATGGCTGGATAGAAATTTTCGAGGGATTTCCTCAGTGCCGCATCCAAAGCGTTTACCGGGCCGTCTCCTTCGGCTACCACGTGCTCGGTAACTCCGTCAACCTTAAGTTTTACGCTTGCCTCTGTAACCAGTATTCCGCTGATTCGTTGTTCAACCGTTATATGGTATTTTTCAAGCTCGAATGCGTGCTTATATGTTCCCATTATCTTCCTGACCAGTAAATCAAAGCTGGCATCGGCGGCCTCAAACTGATAGCCTTCGTTTTCGAGTTCCTGAACACGCTCAAGAATCTTCTTCACGAGTTTCTTATCCTGGTCCAGGCGATTTTTCTCAAGCTTAGCCATTATATTTGATTTGCCGCTAAGTTCCGAAATAAGGAAACGCCTTTCGTTTCCGACCCGCTCCGGGGCTATATGCTCATAAGTCGTCCTGTTTTTACGCAATGCGTCCACGTGCAAACCGGCTTTATGCGCAAAGGCACTTTCACCGACATAAGGCATATTCAACATCGGCGACATGTTGCATATTTCAAAAATATACCTTGAAGCTTCGGTTAAAGTTTTTAGTTTCGAATCTTTCAGGACCTTCATTCCGAGTTTGAATACAAGATTCGGAATGACCGTAAAAAGATTTACATTGCCGCATCTTTCTCCAAGTCCGTTAAGAGTACCCTGAACATGGCAGGCGCCTGCCCTAACCGCTGCCAGCGAATTGGCAGTAGCACAGTCACAGTCATTGTGAGTATGGATACCGATTCTAAGGCCGCTGAATTCTTTGCAGACGATTTTGACTATATCATAAATTACCTGAGGCATTGTACCGCCGCTTGTATCACATAAAACCAATACATCCGCACCGGCGTTTGCCGCGGCGTGTAATACCTTTATCGCGTATTCTGGATTGCTCTTATAGCCGTCAAAAAAATGCTCGGCGTCAAAAATAACTTCCAGGCCTTTTTTCTTAAGATATTTAACGGAATCGGAGCAAATATTAAGATTCTCCTCATGCGAGCACCGCAGTACGTCTTTTACATGTAAGTCCCACGTCTTGCCTACAAGGGTGGCAACTTTTGTTTTAGCAGCTAATATAGCCTTTATACAATTATCATTACTTGCCTCTACGTTCGCCCTGCGGGTACTGCCGAAAGCGACAAGCTTTGAATTTTTGAATTTTTCCACGGCAGCTTCTTTAAAAAACTGCATCTCTTTCGGGTTGGACCCGGCGTAGCCTCCCTCGATATAATCAACACCAAGGTCATCCAGACACTTTGCTATTGCAAGTTTGTCGGCGAGAGAAAAACTAACCCCTTCGGTCTGCATTCCGTCACGCAAAGTCGTATCGTATATTTCTATTTTTTTTCCTGCCATATTTTATTTCCAGCTACTGTAAGGTTTATTCACCAACGAAGAATTAGAATACTCAGGCTTATCTGAAACTTCATCGCCTATCCAGTCCGGCAGATTGACAGGCTGGTTCTCGTCGGTAAGATTAACTTCAGCAACAACAAGCCCTTCATTTTCTCCGGTAAATTCATCTACACTCCAGGATAAACCATCAATTATAAATTTATATCTGTACTTTTCAATAATTGGTTTTTTACACAGTTCCATTAAAATATGCTCGGCGTCTGCCATGGGTATTTCATATTCGTACTCAGTTCGGGTTATAACATTTGTAGGGCCTTTTACCGTCAATGTTGCCTTGTCTTGTTTTGTACGAACCCTGACAATCCGGTCTTTATCCGTCGCAATATAACCCTGACGGTAAAGAATCGGCTTTGCCAACCGATGGTAAACATCGTCCTTAACAAGAAATTTTCGTTCTATTTCCTTAGCCATTGTTCTCTTTTTACGGCTGAAAACATTATTTTAACGTTATTGACGCAAAATGAAACAAAAATCCGTGATTTAAGGTTATTCAAAAAATAATGAATTTCCCCATCTTAACTATTGCATTTTGATAAGATAAAGTTATCATTCTTGCTTTTATGCTGTATTTGTCGGCAAAGATTATATAGGCTAAGCTTTATGTTATTAACACAAATATTGCAACACGGATGTCTCAAGGTTCCTCTGGAGAGCAGGGAAAAGCAGGTTGCTATTCTGGAATTAATTAATTTACTCCACAACAGCGGAGCTTTCAAGGATAAGGACACCGTAGTAAATGCTGTTTTGACTCGGGAAAAAACCCGCAGTACCGGTATTGGCTCTGCAATAGCGATTCCTCACGGTAAATGCAATGCCGTAAAAGAGCTGGTTATGGCTATCGGTATTGCAAAAGAACCTATCGAATTTCAGAGCGTTGACGGTGTTGGGGTGAAGATTATTTTGCTGCTTGTCTCCCCCGCCGACCAGACAGGACCTCATATCCAGGCACTTGCAAGAATAAGCAGATTAATGCTGGATGATAAATTCAAGACCGAATTAGAAAACGCAGAAGATGCCGACCATGCTTACGAGCTTCTAAGTAAAAGAGAAACCCAGCAATAAATCACCTCGTTCAACTCTCACTTTGCCCTTCCCAATGCACCAGACAAGGTTCCCACGAACTTGCCATGTCCTCATTTTTAGGAACCACACGAACGGTCAGACCCAGTTGGCCGGAACTTTCACATGCAATCGTTGTTTCAAACCAGTGTTTAGTACCACCGCCCTGGTGACCATTTTGGCAGACCATTGAAATTGTTGAGCCCATATTTATCTTGCCCCACGCATCAACCGGACCGTTATAAAGCTGTACAGCTATATCATCAGGCTTTATGTCGCCAAGCTCGACTTCGGCCTTGACTTTAAGCTTTGAACCAACTTTAAGAGAAGGATTGTTCGGCCTCAACAGTCCGGTGCCGTCTTGTCCGTCGATGTTTACAAGGACGTTCTTGACTGAAACGCTTGACCATGCTTTTTTAATTTCGGCATTCCATTTGGAAAGATTTTTTGCCCTGGCCATTTCTTTTTCATTAAGCCGTTGCCATTTTTCACCTGCAGGCTCATAACACTTACGTACATAATCGGTCAGCATCCTGTAAGTGCTGAAACGGGGTGTAATGTACTTGATTGAATTACGCATACGCTGTATCCAGCCTCGCGGCAGACTATCCGCTGAGCGTCTGTAAAACAGCGGAACAATCTCATTTTCAAGCATCTTATACATTGCCTGTGATTCGACCATATCCTGATAAGCAAGGTCATCATAATCCTCACCGGCACCGATTATCCATCCGCCGTTAGAGGTATAACCTTCACACCACCAGCCGTCATAAGTGCTCATATTCAGCGCACCGTTAAACGCAGCTTTCATACCGCTGGTGCCGCTTGCCTCCATTGGCCTGCGGGGGGTATTCAGCCATATATCGACTCCTCTTACCATATACCTGGCGATATTCATCTCATAATCCTCGAGGAATACTATGCGACGTCTTACACCGTACTGATTTGCAAAATGAATTATTCTGCGGATAATCTCCTTCCCTTCCGTATCGCGCGGATGGGCCTTGCCCGCAAAGACAATCTGTACTGGTTTTTCCTTGTCGGTAAGCAGCTTGATTAAGCGTTTCGGATCCTTTAAAAGAAGGTCTCCCCGCTTGTAAGTAGCAAACCTTCGTGCAAATCCGATTGTCAGGGCCTCTGGATCGAGGACTTCTTCGGCCCAGTTCAGTTCGGAATGAAAGGTGCCTCTTCGCTGCATCTGTGCTTTAAGTCTCTCTCTCGCAAAAGCTATTAAGCTTACCTTGCTTCGCTGGTGAGGCCTCCAGAGCTCCTCGTCGGGTATCGAGTCTATATTATTCCAAATCGGGCTGTCTATCGATTCCTCGCACCAGTTGGGGCCGAGATACCTTTCGTATAAAGCATTCATATCCTCGCTAAGCCAGCTTTTGATATGAACACCGTTTGTAATTGAAGATATCGGTACTTCATCCACCGGTATATCAGGCCAAAGAACAGACCACATATTTCGTGTTACCTGTCCGTGCAGCTTGCTGACTCCGTTGCGGTATGAACTAAGACGAATAGCAAGCACCGGCATTTTGAATGATTCTTTATGGTCGGATTCTTTCACCCTGCCCAATGCCATAAACTGCTCTTCGCTTATTTTCAGTGCTTTTATGTAATTACCAAGATACTTATCAATAAGTTCAGGGCTGAATTCATCGTTACCCGCCTTTACCGGAGTGTGAACCGTAAAAACATTTCCCGCCTTTGTTGCTTCCAGCGCCTCATCAAATTGCAACCCTTTTTCCTGCATTAAGACACGTATCCTCTCAAGGGCCATAAAAGCAGCGTGACCTTCGTTCATATGGCAGACAGCAGGCTCTATACCTACCGCCCGAAGTGCACGCAAGCCGCCGATGCCGAGCATTATTTCCTGGCGGATTCGCATCTCGTTGTCACCGCCGTAAAGACTGGATGTTATTACCCGGCCATTGGCAGAATTGGTATCTAAATTAGCATCGAGAAGATATAGACTCACCCTGCCGACATTAACTTTCCAAATCTGTACATTAATCATCTCTTCGGGATACTCGATGCTTATCATAACGGGTTTGCCTTTTTCATCGCGCACTAACTCGGCAGGCATATTATAGAAATCATTTGTAACATAGGCTTCCTGCTGCCAACCATCTATATTCAGATACTGCCTGAAAAAACCATTTTGGTACAACAGGCCGACACCAACAAGAGGCAGTCCCATATCTGAAGCTGTTTTAAGGTGATCGCCCGCCAAAACTCCAAGACCGCCCGAATAAATCGGAAGACATTCGTGAATGCCAAATTCGGCACTAAAATAAGCAATTATTTTATCTGAATGAATGTTACCTGAACGCTGAAACCAGGTCGGCGCATCAAGATATGTTTGGAGTTTTTCTTTCGCTCTTTTAAGTTCGCACAAAAAGCTGTGATTTCCCTCAAGCTTACTGAGCTTTTCCTGTGAAACACTGCCTAATAATCTCACCGGATTATAACCGCAGGCCTTCCAAAGATTGCTGTCGATGCGCTTGAACAAACGCACAAAGTCAAGATTCCAGCACCAGAACATATTTCTGGCAAGAATTTCGAGGTCTTTCAACTCTTCCGGAAGTGATGGAAGGACTCTAAAGCTTCTTACGTTAGGCATTCCCTGTCTCCAAAAACAATAAACCCATATTTAAACATACTCCTTAATGATGTAAAGTAATCGACAAAATGGCTTATTAGCTTGACTGCAAATACATATATAAGAGCTTTATCGTTAATATTAAAAAATCTATCTTATGTACCGCTACATGAACTTCATATAGACATACAACAGTAGTGAATAAAATTATCGGACATATTGGTATTTTCAGCTTTTTTGTGTAAACCTTAATTTTGTATAGGCTCCGTTTTTGGAAAAACACAACGTCTGATTTATACTTTGTAAAAGGGCTATATACCGCTTCTTTTACCGGTAAATGTCTCCTCTTAGTTTATAACAGCCGTTTTCTAGATAACGGAAGCGGTTCATTCTACCGATATACTGCAAATGAGAAGGAAAGCATTTTTTTGTATGAAAACTTTTTTCTGAATTGTTGGGGCTGAATGATATGAATAAATTTCGCAGAGGTTTGACATTAATTGAGCTTTCCATTGCGTTGGTTTTCGCCTTCATAATGATTCTCGGGACACTTAGTCTGACATATCACAGCAGCCTTGATACCAATAAGTCCGAGGCAGCCAATACCGCGGGCAGGATTGGTAATATGCTTCTCGAGGGCTGGGAAATAAGCGGCGGCAGCCCATACTTTGATCCGGTGGAAAAGTTCAGCTCAATTATAAATATCAGGCAGCTTGAGGACAACGAAACTATCGATGTCACGGCACTGCCTAACTTGCACGGACGTTACGAGATAGACATAAACAATACCATATACCGTGTCATATTCTCATGGAGGAAAGACGCTGACAGCAGAGTTAAAACTCTAAATATTACAATAGCATGGTCGCACAAAAGAGTAGAATGGCAGCCCGAATCCGGAATAGAGACTACCAATCTGACTGGGTATGTAGAATCTAATTAGCTTCGTAAAGATGGAGTATAAAATGAAATATGAGAAAAAAACAGTGCACAAGGGCGTTACGTTAATAGAACTGGTGATTACCGCTGCCGCCGCCGCTATTATTATTATTGGTATCGGCACCATTTTATTTTACACACATGAAAACTATAACAAAACTTTTGACCGTGTTCACGGTGAAGTTACAAGTGGTGAATATGTCGCCAAGCGGGCATTCGAGTCGGTAGTACGAAAATCATCTGTCTCCGAAATGCAGCCTGTGCTCGGCACAAATAATGAAAGTCTTAAATTGTATTACTACAGCTCACCTACGGCTACTGCTTTGGATAGTTTTACCCGTTTCTATACTATAAATCGTCAGTTGTTGGCTGTCCACGGCACTATCAGCGGAAACAGCGAGCAGGCACAAAGAATCGAAGAAATAGTATCGAGTGTTACAAGTGCGAAATTTTCAGTGCTTGGTGCCAACGCACAAATGGTATTAACTCTTGACGATGGGCAAAGAACAAAAACACTTATTTGCTCTGCTGCAAGGCACAGCCGTTAAGCTTAACAATAAAATTCAACTTAATTACAGGAACAAAAAATACATGAAATCACTAAAAAATAAAAAGGCCATGGTGTTACCGTTAATTATTATATTAATGGTGATTTTGATACTGGTTGGATACGGAATGTTGTCGCTCGGATATAACGCCCGTATCCAGAGTCTCAGACACGTTCAGGATATCCGAGCAATTGCCGCAGCAGAGGCAGGTATTGAAGAAACTGTAATAAAAATGAACGAAAAGCTAAGCAGCGAATCTTTCTGGAATAACGATACATTAGACCAAATAGCTGCTCAAGATGTTACTCTTACACAAATGGATGCTTTATACAGCTTTGACGTTACCGGTTCGCCAAGTACTGGTTTTGTAATTAATTCAAACGGCGAATGCGGCCCTATTCAAAGAAACTTTCACGCTACTATGGAACTGAGAAGCGTTTTTGAATTTTCTATTCTGGTTAAGCACGACCTTGTCTTGTATCCGAATTCAAGTGTATTAGCATATAACTCAACAACCGGCGAGAACGGTCTTGACGCACTAATCGGCACTAACAGTGTGGAAGATGAAGCTGTGATAATAATGAACGGAGCGTATGTAGAGGGAGATGTACTTGTCGGTGCCACCGGAGAACCAACAGATGTTATTAAAAACAGCGGAACAGTAACAGGAGATATGTCAGCTATGCCGCAGATGTTTTCCTTTCCGGAGATTGATCCGCCAACAGGACTGCCGAATCAAGGTTCGATAAATGGACCTGCCTTAATTCAGGAGCCGACAGGCAGCGGCCAATATAGTTCTATTTCATTAGGCAACAGTGATGTATTGGAAGTTTCAGGTCATGTTGTAATGTATGTTACCGGTGATATTATTATGAATAACGGGGCTGAAATTGCAATAAAAAACGACGGCAATTCCTCCCTTACATTATATATTGACGGCAACCTAATCTCTAAGGAAGACGCCGGTATAAATAATGAAACCGCAGAACCTTCCAATTTTAAGCTTTACGGAACTGGCGGACCCGGCCAGTCACTTGACCTCAAAGCTAAGAATGATTTCTATGGAGCGGTTTACGCTCCAAACGCAATTCTCAGCATCAAGGCAAAGGGCGATATATACGGCTCATTTATCGGTGACAGCTTCGAAATGAAAAGCAAATCCACCTTTAATCATGACTGGGCACTGGTCGATGTCGATATCAATTCTGAAGGTACATTTTTCTCAATACAAAAATGGTATGAAGATTAATTTGTGAAGATTTAATTATTTCCGAACCTTGTAAAAATACAGCCTTTGAAAAAAATTTTCAAAGGCCTTTTTATATATAAGTCAAACTGGCTATCAAAAACTAAAGGCCTGTAATTAAACAGGCCTTTATAAACCAACCTGCCTCTGCTTGTGCCGTAGCAGAGAATTTGAACAAACCCCTTATGTCCAGGTGGGTAATCGTTGCTCGTGTCCGAATGTCCCGTCGAACGGGCATATCCGGCTCATCAAGGCCTGATTTCCCTGAGAGAGGTCTATCGGTTTTTTCAAATCTTTACTCTGACTTACGAACACAGCAGAAGTAAGTCTGCAAATACATATATAACAAATCGGAACAGAAAATTCAAGAAAAAAACAAATTATCTTTCCATAACGTTGCATTTGGCGTTTGTAGATAATAATGGCCTTTGGGGAGCTAAAGGCCATTTGATTTTACAAGCTTAACGTTTTAGAGTTCGTAATCATCGCAGGATTCGATTGCCTTGCGGAAATCGAGGTAATCGTCATAGGTCCAATCTTCAAGGTCGCCGGATTTCCATAACTCGTCCCACCAATCCAGCAATTCATTAATATTAACTTCAGTGATTTTATCAGGTTTTTTCTTTGTAGCGAGGCGACTCTGGATAGCTGAAACGGTATTGTACGGTGTCAGCTCATAATACTTTTTGGTCTTTGCGGCAAGGCGAGCAGGCTGGGCGGCGATACTTTCACTAATGCTTGTAAGCATTAAAGTAGCACGGGCTTCCAGCCCGTGCACACGGCCAGGATGGCCGTGCCACATAAGAGGTTCGCTTCCCCAAGCGGGTATCCACAACCAGTCGCAACTGAACAGGTCAAGGTCGTAAATATCAATATCATTGTCGGTATCGAGACTGTATGAGCTTGGAGCGGTCTGCCAGTCGCCGGCAAGGCGTGAATAATCGAAGAAATCAACGACTTCATCGATATTGTAATCGGCCTTTGACCAATAATATTCATCGGCGCCGATGTCTATTCTGCCGTAGGACAAACGCGGTTCGCCGTCTATATCAGTCTGGCTTGTGTAGCTGCCTGGTGAGCCGTTGTTTTTGCATATAGATTCATATTTGATGTGAAGGTCACCGCTGCCTGCGTCAAAGAAACAAGGGTCGCCAATAATATTACCCGTGCCTGAGTGTGCATTTTGCAGACAAGAGTAGGTGACTTTATTGAAAGTACCGTTTACACGGTAAAGGTCATTATAATCGTTACCCGTAATTATGCAGTTGCGGATGTTGGGGTCTGCTCCTGTCTGGCTGCATTGGATACCATTGGTATAATTGTCGTAAATCGTGTTGTTCCAGACTTTTGGAATACCAATCTGGTTTTCAAAATAAATACCGGCACCGTAAGAAGGATTCATCATAGTGCCGTTGTTATAAATCCAGTTGCCGATTATTTCAGTGCCTGAGTTCTGTGTCATGTAAATGCCCTCTTTGCCATTTCCCCTGATAATACTATTGGAAATATCAAGGTCGCTGAATGATGTAAGTCTTATGGCATTGTCGGTACAAATTTCAAGAATGCACTTTTCAACTGTAAGGTCGGAATTATAGCCTTCGATACCGTTATCGTTGCTTCCTTGTATCTTACTGTCTGCTAACATTATTGTCGCGTTGCTCCCATAAATGCCGTCCCCAGTGTGGTCCTTAATATAAGAGTAAGAAATATTCGATGTGGAGCCGTTGGACAAATATAATCCGTAAGCGCTGCTGGCATTTCCATCAATCGTGCAGTAGCTTAAATCAGGCTGTGATGTATCAGAATACACATCTCTGCTTGTATTATCCAAAAACAAACAGTTATGGATATCAGGGTAAGAATAGCTTTTAGCATAAATACCATAATTGCCATTATTTTTTATTTTACAGTTGACGATAGAAATAGCAGAGTTATCCAGATAAATTCCTGCACCATAGTAACTGCCTTTTATCGTGAAACCATCAACGACAGCACTATTTA
The DNA here is from genome assembly GCA_016930645.1 of Sedimentisphaerales bacterium. Taxonomy (GTDB): domain Bacteria; phylum Planctomycetota; class Phycisphaerae; order Sedimentisphaerales; family Anaerobacaceae; genus JAFGGH01. Next base: position 17,181 of record JAFGGH010000029.1, on the reverse strand, counting down.
TGTTATTCGCTTTCACGACATTATACACGGCATCGTAATAGTTTTGTCCAATCCTGCCTTCAAGGATAGTCTCATTATTGGCATCTTCTAAATTTCTCTGGCTTGGATTTGTCTCATAGGTTCCGACTCCGCCGAAATGGCCGAATAAACCTACATCATCCGACAAGATAAAGGATTTGTTCTGGTAATCCTGCACGCTGGTACTCTGCACAGGTTTATATTCCCCCGCCGCGACCCATATTGATGTTACAGCCGCTCCCGGAGTGTTGGCCTCGTTAAAGGCGTCCTGAAGATAGTTATAAGCATCGTTCCAATTCGTTCCGTTATCGTAACCGCCGGCGTCTTTATCAACGTAAATTATCTCTCCGCCCCAGGGGCAGACATCAGTTATCGCATCATTGACATCTCCAGTTAGATTATTTGCATAATAAGTGTCGCCTTCCATCTCAACTTTGTTGAGAAAGCTGCCGCCCGGCTTGGCATAATAATTTACGCCGCATTGAATTGTGAATGTATCAAAATCCGATGCTGAAACATTACCAAGCTGCCATTTTACAGTATGGAAATTGCCGTCATAAACTCCGCTATTGGAAATCCAGTTAGGCTCATTGATTTCAATAGGTAGAAAATCGGTAATAATTACGTTTGTATCTGCAAAGGTGTTAGCATCCCAGTGGATATTGTAATAAATCCAGTCATAAGGCTCAACACAATCGGCATCGTTGTTATCCTTAGTAATCGAAAAGGCCTGGTATTTATATAATGGTCCTACCGCAACGCCGGCCGGGCTTTCAATACCGTCGTTTCTTTCAGTGTCAAGCAGTGTAAGACTGCTGTTATACACACGAAAATCTGATGTGTATTGGCCGTAAGAAGCGTGTGTTGTGCAATAAACAAGGCCTGTGGATTTGTCCACATCAATACCGATAACCGGACACCCTGACCCTAAATTCGTCTCGATACTCGTATAAGGCGATGTAGTCATTGTTCTAACGAGAGATGTGTGGTAATAACCCGTCCCATAGAAATTACCGGTGTACAAATACCCTCTTGCCGGGTCAACTGCTATTCCAACCGAAGGACGGTCATTTCCGCCAACGACAATATTGATGCTTCCCTGATATGCCCAGGTATTGGTGTTGTAATATCGCACGGTTTTGGTATTATTTGAAACGTACAGTCTGCCGCTTGTTTCATCAAGAGCAAGACCAAAGGCACTTTCTAAGCCACCTCCTAAGACATGGCTGCTGTCGAGTATAAGCGTTTCGGTAGTTGGATTCCATGAATAAACGTATAAATTATTAGTTTCGCGTTGAGCAACATAAATTTTTTGATTAGTGGTATCAACCACAATACCGGCAAGATTGTAAACACCTGTATCAAACTCGCCGACTTTTTCAAGGGTCTTTGTTGATGACCAGACAATCATCGGAGACCCTTCGTACGTAAAAAACGCAAGCTCCATTTCAGGCCAGACGGCAATACCAACAGGCCCTACACCAGGATTGTATGTACTAATATCAACCATTGCTTGAAATGAAACGCTATTTCCCCCAATGCGAAAGGCCTCAGCAAGGCGGGAATCGTGACTGCTGATAATAAAAACCGACTTTGCACCATAAACAGTCTGCAACAAAAGGCTGAAACAAAAAATCAGAATTGTAACTGCGGAAAATTTCTTCGCGAACATAGGGTATCCTCCTTAACAGAAGTTTCGGTGGTTATTAATGTTTCCTTCTCAACAGAACTGCCCCAGCACAAAACAGCAAAAATGTGGCCGGTTCGGGAACAATGTTTATATGCTGGTAAGCTTGATAATACAGCCAAACGCTAAAATAGCTGTTATCACTATAATAATTTCCTTCCAGCCAAGGGTCATTACCTCCTCCACCACCAGTTGAATGATATATGACATCATATGCATAAAGATTAATGGAACTGTTGCCATACGCTGCAAGCCAGTCAATATCGCCCTCATAAATATTTGCTATGCTATTGTCATACGTCCATAACCAATCAATATCGCAACTATACAAATTTGCAGTTGCAGTTCCCCTTGTCTCCAACTTCCCCGCTTCACCGCCCATAACATCCAAAATGGCATCGTTTATTACCGAAACTTCATCATAGTACCCATAACTTTCATCGAAGACATTATAGCCGCTGTCAAATATCAAATCACCTTTGGTAGTGAAACATAGAAAGACAATAAGTGATATTACCGCTTTCCCCCATAATCTTTTCGCTCTCATTTTTCTACCCTTTCAAATTTACTACGTTATTATACCAAAAATTACCCTGAAATTCAAAACAAAAAACTCTTAAAATTAACCACTTTCCGCTGTAAATGCTTATAAGATAAGGCATTATATCATAATAGCACCTCCTTTTCCGGAATAATTAAACCCGTTCTCGATTTTCCAAATTTCTATTATACTATGGCACTCAACTCGTGCCAAGAGGATTTTGCCATAAAATTCTGATTATGGCAACAAAAGCTCAGCACAGCATAACGTATCAAGTTCTGCCCTCATTTCTCAGGCAAATGAGGGAAAGTGCAGGCTTGACTCAAAGAGATATAGGTAAAAAGCTTAAAAAGCCACATAGTTACATTTATAATTGCGAAACCTCCAATAGACGCGTTGATATTACCGAATTTATAGCTTGGTCAAAAGCCTGTGGAGTGAATCCTAAAACTGCTTTTGTCCGATTACTTAAACTTTTATCATAAGCAATTCTGGCAAGATTGGGAACTCCTGTTTTATAATCTCCAATTTTTTCTAATGTCTTTGATGACGACCAGACAATGACACCGGAACCCTCATAAGTAACAAAAAGCAGGTTTTTTTCAGGCCACGTTGCAAGACCAACCGCACCAAGGCCTTGATTGTAATTGCTTATATCAACATCAGCTTGAAAGTCAACCTGACTGCCGTCAATCTTATAAGCCTGTACTTTATCTGCGTTTGTGCTCGAGATAACATATACTGATTTACCTGCATGTGCGATTTTCGCTAGTCCTGAAACAAGAATCAACACAAGCATAATTAATACATTGTTTTTTCTAAATAGCATTTCTATATCTCCCTAAAAATTTTATTGGATTAGCATTATTTCCGTCTTCTTAGAAATATACTCCCAACTGTAAAAATTAGAAATGTCGCTGGCTCAGGCACAATATTAAGGTTTGAGTAAGTGGTGGAGTTATAGAAATGAATATAAAAATATGTTGTGGTTTCATAGTAAGTTCCTTCAATATACCCATAATCATAATGACCATTTTCTGTGCTAAGGATATAATCGTTAGTATGAAGATTGATCACACTGGTTCCTTTTGCTTCCATTATATCCATGTTTGTAGATTCATGAAGATGAACAATGCTTTCATCACTGGTTCTCAAATGCGTGATAATGCCACCGGTTATATTAGCTATAGACAAATTGTAAGCATCGAGCATTCCAACAAACCCACCTTCATAGTCTAAGGATGCATCGTTATCAAGTATTATGGCATCATAATACGGGTCTTCACTTGTCCAAGTATGATGTCCTTCTGTAAAGGTTATTGTTGAAGCAGTAACTGGATAGACATAAACTATAACTGCCAAGACGACTACAATTATTGCTTGTATTTTGTAACCCCTTCGCGCTTTCCCCCATATTTTTTTCGCGTCCATTTTTCTACCCTTTCAAATATGTATAATATTATATCACAAACCGGTTAGCAATACCAGCTTTTTTCTGAAACCACGGATTTTAAAAACGTAATACAGTTGCGTTAGCGAAGCTCGTAACGTCAAACGGCTAACGGCAAACGATCCGGCTACGGCTCGGCCTTCGCCGAGACGAGTACGAGCAGCGAAACCGAAAACGAAAAACGAACCAATATTCACTTTTGATGAGCTTTTAGGCAGGCGCAAATTAAAAGAACACCGCCTAATCAATCACGCTCGGCTCGGCCCGGATAGGGGCTTTGAAGAACGTGAAAGAAAGACGGTGCTCTTTGTACACAAACAAAGAGCACCGAGCCTTCCAAACGTTCCCAAATTACAAACTTGCGGTTTGATGTGAAACATCTGAAATCTCAGTGAACTATCGATATTTATTTTTCAATTACTATTCTATATCCCCATAAACCCAATTGCAAGAAAAATATTTAAATATTTTATAAGCTGCCATAGAAAATAAATTACTCTCGCATGCTCTGCCTGAACAAATGTGAATTGCACCATTTCCCGTAGCCGGATGAGCATAAAGTCGTTAAATATTTGTTTTTGTAATTTCCCGAATTAAAGAGGTCGCATAACAGCCGGAATCAAGCTCGAACCGCAGCTCTACGAATTGTCCGAATTCGTCTCTGCCGCTGTCGATATGAACATTATGAGGCTGAAAACGCAAAGGCCTGCGGCCTCCGCGTGCGCCATATTGACGCATCTGCCGAAAATCCCTGTTTTTCAAACCAGCCTGCTCGAGCACGGGATTTTCTATGTCACCGGCAGGCCCGCTCAGCTTTGTCATACGAAATCCCACCAGGGGGCCGGTTGGGCTGATTTCAAAACCATCGCATCGAGACTGTTCAAGAGCGGTATCTTCAACGCGAAAACAGGCGCCGTTAATATGCTTATAAGCCATATCACCGAGAAGAAGCTTGTCAACATCGCCAATACGAGCCTCAAGGACAAGATTAAAAAGATAAGACTGATATGCGGAAACAAAAAAACTTTTCAGGTGTTTATCAACTGCGTTATAAGCTTTCTTTTTGTCTCCTTTTCCCTTTACGAGTGCTCTTAGGGCGCGGCGCTGGTCGGAAAAAGTATAGGGCCAGGTGTCGTGAGCCTTTTTGTAGTCGCCTGCTTCATAAAATCTTCGCGCCTTTGAAAAAACCAGCGACTCCTCGGTTTCAGGCAGACCGAGGAACATATCGACAAATTCATCGATTTTACCCCTTGAGACGGCCTGGCCTAAAAGATGGGTGTCACCGCGGCTGCCGAATCTCTGGGCGCCAAAATAGTTAGGCACCCCCCTGTTAATAAGCACCGACATAACATCTTCAACAGTTTTAATCGCCTGAGTCAGGGGCGGATTAAATTTACGCAGGCGAATGGCAAAACGGTTTCCTGCAAGATGGCCTAATTTAATCTTGTTACCGTGACGAGCGGTTTTTATTACCTTAATACCGGAAATATCAAGGCTGAGTAATTTTTCAGGTTCTATATGCTCGACAGATATCCACTGGCTTGCAACAGCGTGGGCATCTTTCAGGCCTGCAAAACCGATTTCCCTGCGTGGTATATACAGTGCCCGTGCGATTTGAGCCAAGGCTTCCATTGTAGCTATGCCTTTTTTTTCAATAAGGACATAAATGTGTGTACCCTGTCCGCAAGGTTCGTATAAAGGCATCTCTTCGACAATAAAATCCTCATCACGCATTTTGATAGTACCGCCGATACCGTCATATTGGATGGTTAGAAAGGCAGGCGAACTTTGGTTATTTGAATTCAGCATATCGGCAGGCTGCTTTTAATTGCTTCTCCTCTTTTAGTCCGAAACCTCATATTTACCCTCATCAGGCACTTTAACAATCATCGCAGGAATGGTTTTCCAGCCTAACTTCTTACACGCCTGAAACCGTAATCGACCGGCAAGAATTTCGTACAGGCCGCCGTCTGGATTTTCCTCCAGAACTATCGGCCTTAACAAGCCCTCCGAATCGATGCTTAAAGCCAACTGCTCCACATCGTAGGAATCAGCCTGATTATCATCCCGAATGCCGGAAATTTCGACTTCCTTGATATTTTGTGTAAACTGGCCTTTTGCAAATACCTGCTGGGGCTTGTCTCTTTGTGCAGTGCGGTAAGAATAAATATAGGGAATCGCAATATCGACAGAAGGGATACGCTGAATCTCTTCAAATATCAGCTTGGTAATTTTATATGCTATTTCCGCCCTGTCTTTTGCAAGAACCTGATATCGAAGCTGAAGATAGACACCATAATCATAAAGCTCCGAGCGAATATAGGGCTGCACTCCTGTAATCTTGACGGTGTCTTTTGTAACCTCATAAGCTGCATCAAGGAGTATTTTCTCGGCGGTTTCCCAGTTCGAGTTATATGTAATCCGTACAACCACCTCATCGAGCATATACGAAGCTCCCCGGACAGAGGTATAATTAATCACAACCTGGTCAAAAAGCATCGCATTGGGAATAAAAATATTCCGCCCCACCGCTTCTTCACTGGCGATGCTTCCGCCCACCTGGTTAAGCTGCATATACATCGCTCCGATATCTTTTATATCACCTGTCAGCTCAAGCTTGGGAAACTGAACTCTGTCGCCAGGCCTGAATGGTCTTTTCAGTGACATAAGAACCCATGCGGCAAATCCGCTAACCGGCGCCTGCAGAGACCAGCCAAGCAGCATCCCGCCAAAAAGGGTGAAAAGAGTCCCGGCTTTGCTTAAAATACCAAAGCCGTGGAGGATAATCACAAAGGCACATAAAATTCCGGCAATCCAGTAAAGCCTGCCCACCATCGAAGCCTCGCAAGCCGGCCTGTTTTTCATCGAAAAGTAACTGTATGACGCGAGATTGAAAAGTGCGGTCAGACTCAGAATCATTGAGATAACAGCAACAAGCTGCAATACGGTCATCTCGCCTTTTAACGTGAGTCTTATCGGCAGTAGGAAATCGACTGCAAATAAAATAGCTGCCAGCAGCAAACACGCGCCGACAAATCGCCATAATTTGATTTTAGACCGTTCCATATCAGGACCCTGCCTTTCTATGTGAAACAACGCCCTCTATGTCACGGCTTAATTTCAGGAAGTATTCACACACACGGGCAAAACCAAAGCTTAACAGAATTGCTTTTGTTACATCCCACAACTTAAGCCGAATGCTTTTGAAACGACATTTATTATAAACCGGCATTTTTATTTATGCAAATAATATATAAATAGGAACGACCAGAGTAAAACGTCGAAAGTTTACGAGGATTAATCCTTGCCACAGAGGTATTATTGTCTATACTGTCAGATACAAACAAGACGCGAATAATTAAATAATTGCCTGATTTCCGATGCAAAAGCTAATAACAGTCTCAAATCGATTGCCGTTCAGCATTTATAAAGGCAAAAACGGTATAACTTTTAAATCCAGCGCCGGCGGGCTTGCCACCGCACTTACTTCGGCAAGCGATAACTATCAGACTCAATGGATAGGCTGGCCCGGTATCTCCACCGAAAGAACAAATCAAGTCGAAAGACAATATATCACCGAAGAACTCAACTCGAATAATTGCCATCCTGTTTTCATCTCGAAAAAGCAGATTAAACTTTTTTATGAGGGTTTTTCAAACAGCACTATCTGGCCGCTTTTTCATTACTTTACCGGCAATACCATTTATGAGGAAAGATTCTGGAGCTCATATAAAAGGGTTAACCAGACTTATTGCCAAAAGGTCTTAGAGTGCGCTGGGGAAAATGACTTCGTCTGGATTCATGATTATCAGCTAATGCTGCTGCCGCATCTTATACGCAAAAAAATGCCCAATATGAAAATAGGCTTTTTCCTTCATATTCCTTTTCCATCATTCGAAATATTCAGGCTGCTGCCCTGGCGCCAGGAGATTCTTGATGGAATACTCGGTGCGGACCTTATCGGATTCCATGCTTACGACTATGCAAGGCACTTTTTAAGCAGCATCTGCAGGCTAAAAGGCGTAGAACACAATCTCGGAATAATCAACATCGGAAAAAGAATTATAAAAGTCGATGCATTTCCAATAGGCATTGACTATGATAAATACGCTCAATCCGGTACTCAGGACAATGTAAAAGAAGAAATTGAAAAAATTAGAAAAACCGTCGGCGACAGGAAAATCATTATCTCCATTGACCGGCTTGACTATACAAAAGGCATTATCCGGCGTCTGGAAGCCTTCGATTTATTCATCTCACAAAATCCTGAATATCGTAACAAGGTAACACTGATTCTCGTTGCCGTCCCGTCTCGCTCGGATGTAAAGGACTATCAGTCTATGCGAACCAGTCTCGAACAGCTTGTGAGCAGAGTTAACGGCGCACACGCGGTGTTCGGCTGGATTCCTGTCTGGTATCTTTATCGTTCTTTGCCTTTTGAGCAGATCACAGCCCTTTATAACGTAGCTGATGTGGCTTTGGTTACACCTATGCGAGACGGTATGAATTTAATTGCGAAAGAATATGTCGCCGCAAAAGAAAATAGTCCTGGTGTTCTTATACTTAGTGAAATGGCGGGGGCCGCGAGCGAGCTTGGCGAAGCCTTAATCGTCAATCCGACAAACAAAACCGAACTTGTCAAGGCCGTAAAAACCGCTCTTGATATGCCGCCTGATGAGCAGAGTGCAGCCTTGAAACCTATGCAGAATCGAATCAAACGCTACAACATAACAAGATGGGTGTCTGATTTTGTAAACGCGATGAACAATATTAAGGAATTGCAAAGCGAATTGATAATGAAAAAGCTTTCCGAAAAAACACACTCCAAACTGATAAAAGACTACACGACGGCATCCAGGAGGCTTCTTCTGCTCGACTACGACGGCACACTTGTTGGATTTAAAAATAAACCGGAAATGGCAGGCCCCGACCCGGAAATCATTGAACTACTTCGAAAGCTCTCAGAAATTGATAAAAACCATCTTGTCATTATAAGCGGCAGAGACAAGAATACGCTCTTGAAATGGCTCGGCGGCCTCGACATTATTATAGTTGCCGAACACGGCGCCTGGATTAAGCTCAAAAAGGATGATTTTAAGTGTATGGTTGAACATCAGCATACCGAATGGAAGGACACATTAAGACCGATTCTTGAGCTTTATGCCGACAGAACACCGGGTGCTTTGGTCGAGGAAAAAGACTTTTCTCTCGTGTGGCATTGCAGGAGGTCGGAACCAGAACTTGCCCAGATAAGAGCCCAGGAATTAAGAAGCACACTGCACGATATGACTTCCAATTTAGGTGTCGGGGTCTTTGAGGGAAGCAAAATTATTGAGGTAAAGCCCCATGAGGTCAACAAAGGCCGTGCTGTCGAAGCCGTTTTGGAAAATAATACTTTCGATTTTATACTGGCTGCGGGCGATGATTATACTGATGAAGAGATGTTTAAAGCCTTGCCTGATGGTGCGTATTCGGTTAAGGTCGGATTTGGCCCTTCAAAGGCAAAATACCATATAGATTCAGTTAATGATTTTCGAACATTACTGCAGAATTTGACAAGGAGCCGACATGCTGAGACTTGAGGATTTTCGCCCTATTGTACCTGATAAGAAACTCGCAGAAATTTACAAGCGTGCCCGAAAACTCTATGGAAAACACATCATACATCTAAACGCCACATACCAAGGCGGCGGTGTCGCCGAAATTCTATATTCGCTGTCCATGCTGATGAACGATGTGGGTATCGATACAGGCTGGAGAATTCTGCACGGCAGCCAGGAATTCTTCGAGGTAACAAAAAGCTTTCATAACGCTCTTCAGGGAGCAAAGTTTAAACTTACTGATAAGATTAAAAATACCTACCTGTCGGTAAATGAAAACTTTTCAAAATTTACTCATCTCGACCACGACTGTGTTATCATTCACGACCCTCAACCTCTGTCTATAATACGTTCTTACAAAAAACACCAGCCGTGGATTTGGCGATGTCATATTGACATGACCGAGCCGAACGAAGAGCTTTGGAACTTCCTTAAAGGTTTTGTACTGAAATATGACCAGGTGGTCTTTTCAAATGAAAAATATTTTAAAGAAGACCTGCCAGTTGACCAGAGGCTGATGTTTCCTGCCATTAATCCAATCAGCCAGAAAAACATGGAAATTCCTGACAAGGTTGTCAGGGAATATATTGCAAAAGCAGGAATACCCGAGGATAAACCTGTTATAACTCAAGTCTCCCGGCTGGACCCGTGGAAAGACCCTGAAGGTGTTATCGATGTTTTCAAAATCGTAAAGCAGAAAGTTGATTGCCGGCTTGTGTTCTGCTATAACGCGGCAAGTGATGACCCAGAAGGGATGCAGATGTACAAAAAGGTCTATAGGAAAGCAGAAAAATTTGTTAAAAGCGGTGATATAATCTTCGTTATGGGTAACAGCGAAACGCTGGTAAACGCAATACAAAAATATTCCTCTGTTATAATCCAGAAATCAATCAGGGAAGGCTTCTGCCTTTGTGTTACTGAAGCATTGTGGAAAGGGACGCCGGTTGTCGGCTCGAATGTCGGCGGAATTCCGATCCAGATTAAAGACGGTGAAAACGGCTTCCTGCTGGAACCAAACGATACCGCCGGATTCGCAGACAAAATCGTCTATATAATGAAAAACAAAAAGGAAAGAGAGCAACTCGGCAAAAACGCCAGAGAAACCGTCAGGGAAAAATTCCTGATTACCAGACTGCTTTCTGATTATCTCTACATGCTAAATGCCGTAATTTGTGATGAATCACGAACTTATCCACTTTAAAACAGATATAAAACGTTAAGGGTGAGATTATGAATGAGGCTCATTGGGTATTAGCTATCGCTTTTGCGATAGGTCTTATCGGTCATTTTGCGTTATTCGAAATATTTCTTATCATAACCAAACGCACAAAAGGCCCGCTCGATGAGGCCTTCGTTCAGCACTTATACAGACCGGTTCAGTGGGTAGCCATTGTGCTGGTTGTCAGAGTTATAATTCAGGCAATTGCTCCCGGTGAAGGGCTGGCAGGTGAAAAACATCTGCTCAGCCTGCTGCTTATAGGAACTGTCTCATGGCTTATTATCAAACTGGCAAGTGTTCTCGAAGCGATTCTCCTTTCTCGTTTTAATGTTGCAGTGAGAGATAACTTAAAGGCCCGTAAAATCCACACACAGTTTCGTGTCCTGAAGAAAATCATAACCGTAGCTGTCTGCATTCTCGCTTTTGCTACGATGGTGATGACCTTTGATAAGGCGCGCCAGCTTGGTACTACAATCCTGGCCTCGGCGGGTATAATCGGCATCGTTGTCGGTATGGCCGCCCAGAAAACCATAGGCACATTTATAGCGGGTTTGCAGATTGCTTTTAGTCAGCCGATACGCATTGATGATGTTATAATCGTGGAAAACGAATGGGGCCGAATCGAAGAAATCACACTTACTTATGTTGTCGTCAAAATCTGGGACCAGCGGAGGTTAATCATTCCCATCACATATTTTATAGAAAAACCGTTTCAGAACTGGACACGAATATCCGCGGATATTCTCGGAACGGTTTTCATATACGTCGATTACAGTGTGCCTGTCGATGCCGTCCGCCAAAAACTTCAGGAACTACTCAACGAGTCCGAGTTGTGGGATAAAAAGGTTTGTGTGCTGCAGGTAACTAATACCACTGAAAAAACTGTTGAACTGCGGGCTTTAATGAGCGCCGCCGATGCCTCGACAGCCTGGACCCTCAGATGTTACATCAGAGAAAAACTGGTCGAATTTCTGCGGGATAAATACCCTGACGCCCTGCCGAAAATCCGCGCCGAACTTGAACAAAAACATGGATGATGAAAGCTACTGTTATTGAATTTTAGACAAGTGATGGAACTTTGGGATAAACTCGAAATCCAGAGAAAAAATGTAATACGGTTTCGGTTTCGCTGCGCGTATCGTAAGTCGTAATACGGTTTCGTAAAGTTTCGAAAACGTATCACGCAACCGTTACGAGCCGAGCAACCGATTAACGAATGACAGATTTTACCTCGGATTTTGGTTAATAGTGTTTTTCTTTTACAAAGAGCGATACCATTTTAAAGCGCCTTTCTGACATTAACACTGCGTCCGGTTCTTCGCTTTCGGCTTAATGTCTGGCGTCCTTTTTTAGTTGCCATTCTGGCCCTGAAGCCGCTTTTACGCGCCCTTTTAATTTTGCTCTTGCGATGATTCTCCAAAATTATTTCTCCTTTTTTATAAGTTGACTTAGAGCACTTTAAGATTTTATGTTCAGGTTTAGGCCGTTGTGAGGACGAGGCTGGCAAAGAAGATTACGCAGTGATCCCGATTTGTCGGGATCACGAGTAAATCTGATGCCGCCAGCCGAAGCCGCAACAGGCATAAAGCGAACACTAAAACTTAAATTGCTCTAATCACTGATTACACTGATTTCGCAGAAATAGCAATACAAAATCAAAGTAATTAGTGGAATTGGTGGTATTATATAAAATCCCCTTTGTTTGGCAACTATATTTATTCAATCGGCGGGGACACATCGGCCTTTGGCCCATTCCAAGAGAGCTTCGACTCTTTCAGCCATTGTTATCGATAAAGGCGGTGAATTTTGCAAAGCGGAGATTATTCCTTCGGTTGCCAATTCCTCTTTTTTCGAATATGCCTCGTGAAGTGCTGAAACAACAGCCTGTTCGATTTCCGCACCGCTGTAACCTTTACTTTCTTTCGACAGCTCGTTCAAATCAAAATTGCCAGGCTCACGATTTCTCTTTTGTATATGAATCGCGAATATTTCCTCTCGAACTTCCTCATCAGGCAGATTAAGAAAGAATATCTCATCGAAACGCCCTTTCCGTAACAGCTCAGGCGGCAGTGCTTCGATATCATTAGCTGTTGCCACAACAAATACCGGCGCCTCGCGCTCCTGAAGCCAGGTCAAAAGCGTCCCGAACATCCTCTGCGACAGCCCGCCGTCGGCGCTGCGCGCTGCCGCCGATGCAAACGCCTTTTCAATCTCATCTATCCACAGCACCACCGGCGACATCATCTCCGTTTGCTTCAAGGCCTCACGCAGATTGCGTTCCGACTCACCTATATAGCTGGCGTATAATGAGCTTGGGTCAAGTTTCAGCAAAGGCTGATGCCATGCGGTAGCTATGGCCTTTGCGCAAAGACTTTTACCGGCTCCCTGCACGCCGAGCATCAGTACGCCGCGAGGAGCGGTAATACCGAATTTCTCGGCCTCGGAGGTAAAAGCATCTTTACGCTGACCAAGCCATTCTTTGAGCCTTTTCATCCCCCCAATTTCACTCAAATCCAGCGGTGTCTTGATGTATTCAAGCAAACCGGACCTTTGCAGCAGCCGCCTTTTGCTCGCGATTATAGCGTTGATATCGTGGTCGGCAAATTTCTGGTCTCTCGCTATGGCCTCGCTGATTATCATCTCGGCCTGACGTCTTGTAAGCCCCCGCAGGTTGCGGACAATAGTATCAAGCCCGCGATGAGTGATTCCTATCTCGACAGGTTTTTTGCGATGTATCCGCAATAGTGTCGCCTTGATAATGTCCTTCAGCTCCTTTTCATCAGGATAAGATATTTCAAATGTCTTGGCGTAAGATTTGATAACTTCAGGCATGCGGTCTTCAGCGTCTATCATCACGAGTGTCGCATCGATTTTATCGAACGCTTCAATAATATTCCGCAATGCCCTGAGTGTTCTTCCATCTTTAAGATTCGCCGCCAAATCCAGAGTAACACATATTGCACCATCTTCTGCTTGTGAAAGATTATCAAGCCCTGCACTTGGTTTGTCCGTTCCTGCCACTGCCGGGCTGCCCTCAAGCATCCCATCTCGTACACCATCCGCCGCAGACCATATCCAGAAATCCCTCCCCAGTTTCATCGCCGCCGCACGGGCCAGCTCTATCGCGTAATTTTCCTCGAAGCTAACAATGGAAATACACGCGACCCCATTTTGTATTAGCTTTTCAAATCGTTCGAAATCTTTCATTTTAACCTCCGCTCAGGATAATATTATTGTTATGCCGTGCGCAATACAGCGCCTGTCCTTCCTTTGAGATTATCAAGAATCTCTTTTTCGTATTCATCCACCTGTTCGTGTGTTAAAGTGCCATCCTCATCCCTGAACCGAAGGGTCAAAGTCAGACTCTTTTGGCCGGCCTCGACACCTTGTCCACGATAGATTCCTACATAGGTTACATCTTCGAGCTTTTCGCAGCCCGCTTTTTCAATTGCCGAAGTTATCTCTTTCCAGGTTACTTCTTCACCAATTACCAAAGACAAATCTCTCTCGACAGCCGGATATTTTGGTATCTGCCGAAATCTATTCTGCTGCGATTCGGCCTCGGCCAGCTTCTGAAAATCCATCTCAGCCGCGCTAACCGTTATTTCCTCCAGGCCGTACTCTGTGCGTACCTGCTCCGAAACCACGCCCGCGATACCAAGCTGCTGGCCATTGACTTCTATTTGTGCCGCCGCTTCGGCCCAGCCGATTTCGACAGGCAGAAATTCGACCTTCGCGTCCCTGGCTAAATCACAAATCAATCCCTCCAGCGCTCCCGTCAGATCCCTGATGTCTCCGTCGCAGGCTGCCGCCAATTTTGTTCTCTCATCCGGTAACTCATCACCTGTCGGTATAAAGGTATCTGCAATTTCAAACACCCGGCAGGGTTTATTGCCCGCGTTATTATTGATTTTGATAACACCTAAAAGCGAACCTATCAGGCTTGACCTTAAGAGATTAGCGCTTTTTCTTGTTACGTCCTTGACCGCCAGATGGCCTTTGCCTGCATCCGGTGAAAACGTCTCTGCCGTCTTGTCACCGATAAAGCTTACATTCACCGTCTCGTAGAAACCGCAGCCGTTCAGATACCGCCCTATCCTTTCGGTCAGCTTCTGTCTCTTATCGACCGGCGCAACTTCAATCTCAATCTTGCTGGCAAGCGGCACCTTGTTATAGCCCCATTGCCTTGCGACCTCTTCAATCAGGTCCGCTTCCCTGTAAATATCCGACCGCCATGAAGGCACTGTGCATTTCACTATATCACCATCCCGCTGCGGCTCGAAAGAAAGTTTCTCTAAAATAGAAACAGCCTTATCATCAGGCACTTCGATACCTAACAGATAATTAATCCGTGAAAGTCTGACAGTTACCTGCTTCTGCTTTGACTTTTTAGGATATACGTCAACCACACCTTTGGCGACGATCCCGCCCGCGACCTGTACTATAAGCTGGGCTGTTCTCTGCGATGCCCAGTCGATATTTTCAATATCAACAATTCTCTCGAATCTGAAAGACGCCTCCGAAGGCAGCGTCAATGCCCTGCTGGTCGTCCGCACACTAACCGGGTCAAAATACGCGTCCTCTAACAAAATATTCTTTGTGCTGTCTCCGACCTCGGTCTCGAGCCCGCCCATCACTCCGGCAACGGCAACCGGAACTTTGCTGTCGGCGATAATAAGCATGTCAGTCTGCAAATCACATTGACTGCCGTCAATACTGACAATCCTCTCGCCCGGTGTTGCCCTGCGAACAATAATTTTTCCGTCTGTGATTTTCTCATAATCGAACGCGTGAGGAGGCTGACCCGTCTCCATCAGCGCGTAATTCGTTGCATCGACAACATTATTAACACTTCTAAGCCCTATCGCTTCGAGCCGCCTCTTCATCCAGTCAGGAGTCAGTCCGACCTTAACGTTTTCAATGAGTCTGCCGGTATATCGCCCGCACAAATCCGCATCTTCGATTTCGACCTTGACCTTTTCGTTTACGTCGGTATCCGATTCATTCAGTTTCACAATCGGCATCTTCAATTCTTTACCTGTCGCCGCCGCCAGCTCTCTTGCAACGCCGATATAGCCTAAGCAGTCTCCTCTGTTACTGGTAATCTCTAAATCAATAACCGCGTCTTCACCGATATGTGCTATTCCTTCATTGGGAAAACCGATGTCACTTAGAATATCAGCTATTTCTTCCGCCGAAAGAGCTGTTTCAACATAATCACCAAGCCAGCTAACCAATACCTTCATATAAATAAAACCTTCCTGAATAACCGTAAGTTTTGCTCTAACATACTATTGTGCGTCGTTTCTGTCAACAACCTGATAACTTCTCTCTCCGCCATCC
Organism: Sedimentisphaerales bacterium; assembly: GCA_016930645.1. Classification (GTDB taxonomy): domain Bacteria; phylum Planctomycetota; class Phycisphaerae; order Sedimentisphaerales; family Anaerobacaceae; genus JAFGGH01. The sequence goes on along the minus strand of JAFGGH010000029.1, from coordinate 1,323 downwards.
GTCGTCTGTCTTCCGTCCTCCGCCGTCTGCTTTCCCTTCTAAAATGGAAATTCTACACCTGTCCTGAGCGCAGTCGAAGGATTCGATATTCTATATTTTCTTCATATCCCCCTCCTGTCAACGCCCTATTCACCATTTACCCTTTGACACATCCCCTCATTGACTTTTCACATCTGTTAACATTCTGATATACCTGCCATTTTTTGTTAGCCCCTTGCACTGCAAGGGATTGGTTAGCACCGTCACCACTGTCCCCCCGGCTTGTCCGGCGCAGCGACCTGTCTCGGCACAGTGAAACGACGCCGGAAGCGAAGGCGGATGTTTTAACGTAGGCGGATGTGGGCGGGGCATATTTAGTCCCAGGTTTCACGTGGGATTTTATTTACCAGTCGCCGGTATCTGTGGCCAATATAGAACATAAAGCATCTTTTTTAGTATTAAGAACAGATTTTTAATTATCGAGCTGATTTTAGGGGAGCTTCTAAGGATTTTCATTGCAAAAACGTAGGCTTTCATAGTATATTAATTAAACTTATACATCATTAGCTGTTCATGAGGAGTATGGCTGAAATGTGTCCCTTTTTTTACTTTGCCTTAATAGTCGTAGCATCATGCGTAAAGAAAAGGAGAGAAAAATGGCTGCAACAAACTCAACTCTTCCCAAAATCACGCTTTCTTGTGATTATGATAATAGCTGTTCAGGTTGCCCTGTGGATAGGCTGGAGTAATCCTGCATTCGCTGATTGCCAACGGGCTAAACTCTTAGCTTCCGACGGTGAAGAAGCTGACTTATTCGGCGATTCAGTCGACATATCCGGTGATACCGCCGTTATCGGGGCATACGGCGATAACGACAACGGTAGCAACTCAGGCTCGGCGTATATCTTCTGCTTCAACGATTCAAGCTGGCTACAACAGGCTAAGCTCTTAACCTACGATGGTGCGGGGTATGACTATTTCGGCTACTTCGTCGCCATATCCGGTGATACCGCCGTTATCGGGGCTTTCGGCGATGACGACAACGGTGGTGATTCAGGCTCGGCGTACATCTTCGGCTTCAACGGCTCAAGCTGGCTACAGCAGGCTAAACTTTTAGCCTCCGATGGTGCGGCGGAAGACTACTTCGGCTTTTCCGTCGCCATATCCGGTGATACCGCCATTATCGGGGCGTACAGCGATGACGACAACGGCTATGATTCCGGTTCGGCGTATATCTTCCACTTCAACGGCTCAAGCTGGCTGCAGCAGGCCAAACTATTAGCTTCAGACGGTGCGGATAGTGACTACTTCGGCTTTTCCGTCGCCATATCCGGTGATACCGCC
>JAFGGH010000028.1 GCA_016930645.1 Sedimentisphaerales bacterium | reverse complement strand
CTATTGGCTGCCGAAAAGATTTTTCATCTTTGAGGTGATAGTTAATAGAATAGGATGGACTGCGAAATCAATTGCGACACAGCCTCTTTAGCGACGGCGGGCTGCATTCGATATTCAATAAAAAACCCTTGTGATTAACGGAAATTGGGATATATTTAATCACTGATTTTTATCCGCCGTAGTCTTGAAAAAGGCAGAACGTTGATTACTCTGATTAAAAAATTATCTGTTGCTGAATCCTCATAATTCGTTGCTACAAATAACATGCGGAAAATGAAAGAAGACCTCATGGCGGGTAAATTTAACAGGAAAAAACACAAAATCATTCTTTTTTTACAAATCCTGTTGGATAGGCAGATGTTTTCTTGAGCCGTCTTTGGTGTACTGCTCCCCATAGGCGGGTTATCCTGCTCGCTTCGGCGTAGCCGAAGGCGAAGCCGGTTCAAAAAACAAATCCTGTCCATTTAATTTGTGTCTTTTGCGGCTATACAAATCTGAGGTTTTGTGTTTTGGTGACTTCGTGCTTTAGTGTTAAATAATCTGAGAAATCAGCGTAATCAGCGATTAATGTTTATGAGCATTTTGTGTCTTTTGTGCTAACTCTTCTCCGTAAGCAGCTTGATAAAGTATCTGCCCGGCCGCGTCTGGATTTTATTCTTGCGGACGATTATCCCTGTAGGCCGTGTCAGATTCTCATCTGTAAATCTAAGAGCCTTCAACGTCCCTGCCGCTATCTCCTGCTCTACCGATGTCGCCGGCAGGATACTGATACCGGAATTGATTTCAATCGCGCGCTTAACTGTCTCGATATTATCGAACTCCATTACAGGCCGAATCGTCAGCCCGTACCGTTTCAGTATCCCGTCTATCCATTGCCGTGTCGGAATATTTTCCTCGAAAGCAATGAACCGCTCGAACTGCACCGACTGTATATCAATCTGCGATTCTGCCGCCAGCGGATGCTTCGGACTGCAAACTAATACAAGCTGCTCGTCCTGAAAATCATACACCTCTAAATGCCTGTCTCTTTTCGGAACAGCAACCAGGCCTATATCAACTTCTCCCGTCAGCACCGATTCATAAATTTTCTCGGCGCTGAAGTATTCGACGTGCACGTGAACATCAGGGTACCGAACCATAAATTTCTTGATATATTCCGGCAGCGAGTGCATACCTATCGAAAAAATCGCCGCGATATTTATCCTGCTGCCGGTCGTGTTCTTCAACGTATTGAGTTCACTCTTAAATTCTTCATACCGCGATATGATGTCCTTCGCCGCCTTATAAAGTAGCTCCCCCTGCCGGGTCAATTCGATAGGTCTTTTCTTCCTGTTAATAAGCTGGCATCTATGAGATGCCTCGAGCTGCGCAATCTGCTGCGATACTGCCGACTGGCTAACTACATGCCGTTCAGCAGTCTTGGACAGGCTCCTAAGCTCCGCCAAATCGCAAAACATCTTAAAACTTTCGATATGCATTATAAGCCCTTCTGATATATACTATTACTATTTTCGTCTTGTATTATTAAGATTACACTATTAATATCATTGCACTTTTACTTATACTGTTATTAACGTAGCTTATCATAAGCTAATTAGAAAATCATTAAAAAACTTAAATTTTTGGAGGTCTTGAAAGTGGCTGCGAATTCTTACATTGAAAACGTTTACGAGCAGGTCGTCAGGCGAAACGCCGGCGAAACCGAGTTTCTCCAGGCCGTAAAAGAGGTTTTGGACTCCATCGTACCGGTCCTGGACAAGTGTCCACAATACGTAGAAGTCAAAATCCCCGAACGCATTGTCGAGCCTGAACGTCAGATTATGTTCAGGGTTCCCTGGCAGGATGACAAGGGCAATGTTCAGATAAACAGGGGATTTCGTTTTGAATTTAGTAGTGCCCTCGGCCCGTACAAAGGCGGCCTGAGATTTCATCCTACCGTCAATCAGAGCATTTTGAAGTTCCTCGGTTTCGAGCAGGTTTTCAAAAACTCTCTGACGACCCTGATGATGGGCGGCGGCAAGGGCGGCTCGGACTTTGACCCCAAGAGCAAGAGCGACAATGAGGTAATGCGTTTCTGCCAGAGCTTCATGACCGAATTATGCAAGCACATCGGCCCCGACACAGACGTCCCCGCAGGCGACATTGGAGTCGGAGGCCGAGAAATCGGTTTCCTCTTCGGCCAGTACAAACGCCTCCGAAACGAGTTCACCGGCGTCCTCACCGGCAAGGCACTAAACTGGGGCGGCTCACTAATAAGACCTGAGGCGACCGGGTATGGAGTTGTGTATTTTGCGGAGGAGATGCTGAAGACAAAGAAAGATTCGTTTGAAGGTAAGGTCTGTACGGTTTCTGGGTCGGGTAATGTGGCACAATATACAGTCGAAAAACTCAACCAGTTAGGGGCAAAAGCAGTAACGCTGTCGGATTCCAACGGAACTATCTATGACCCCAAGGGTATCGATGATAAAAAACTGGCTTTTGTGCTCGAACTGAAAAATATTAAACGAGGAAGAATCAAAGAATATGCCGACAAATTCGGCTGTGAATATTACGAAGGGAAACGGCCCTGGGGCGTGAAGTGCGATTGCGCATTTCCAAGCGCTACCCAGAATGAAGTAAACGAAGAAGACGCCAAGACCCTGTTGAAAAACGGATGTAAGCTCGTCGCCGAAGGCGCAAATATGCCCAGCACACCGGAAGCGGCAGATGTTTTCATAGAGAATAAGATTCTCTACGGCCCGGCTAAAGCGGCAAACGCAGGCGGAGTCGCGACGAGTGGACTGGAGATGAGCCAAAACGCAATGAGACTCGGCTGGTCTCGCGAAGAGGTGGATGAAAAGCTGCACAATATTATGATAGCGATTCACAATCAGTGCTTCGAGGCAGCCGAAGAATACGGTCAGCCCGGCAATTTTGTGATGGGCGCTAATATCGCGGGATTCGTTAAAGTGGCCGACGCGATGCTCGACCAGGGTCTTGTCTAATTAGCACCGCGAATAAACGAAAAATAACAAGGGCGTCTCAAGTAAGACGCCCTTTTTTTACCTATCACCTGGTGCAGGTATTTAACACTAACGCACAAAGGCACCAAAACACAAATCTACTATATGTCAATAACACATAGCGTCGAAAGGCGGCAATTAATTTACGAATCCGCTAAAAAGACAGCGGACGATTAACGAATGACCCGGCTTCGCTGCGCTACGCCGCGGCGAGCAAATAACGGATGATGAAGGACGAACAAAAAAAGTGATTAGTTTTTCATGAGCGGGGGCTGGCCTGTGGCTTCGATGACATCACGCCATAGCTCGCTGTCGGGGTCGATGGCGTTCTTTCTCGATACGGCGAGATGTATCGGGACGTGAACGAGCTGGTTGTGAACAAGGCCTATAAGCACGCCGGTCCGCCCGGCCATAGCGGCGTGTACGGCGTTAGTACCGAGGCGGGCACAATAGATTGAATCGTGGGGATTGGCAGGTGCGCTTCGAATCATATAGCTCGGGTCGATGTACCTTAGATTTATATCGACACCTTTGGCTTTGAAGTGCGAGGTGATTTTATCTTTGAGGAATATGCCGATGTCACCGAGCTTTATGTTTCCGGAGGCGTCGGTCAGGTTCGAGGCGCTTTGCATTAAATCCTGGCCTGCACCTTCGGCGACAAGTATGACGGCGTGGTTACGATTGTTGAGTCTGGTTTCGAGGTGTGCCAAGAGGCCGTTATCGCCGTCAAGCTCGAACGGGACTTCGGGGACAAGAACGAAATTGACATCGTTAATCGCAAGAGCGGTATGAGCGGCGATAAAACCTGACTGGCGGCCCATTACCTTAACGACACCCACTCCGTTTATCGCGCCGAAGGCTTCCACATGCGCGGCAGCAACAGCTTCGACAGCCCTTGAAACGGCGGTCTCGAAACCGAAAGACTGCTGGATGAAACTCAAATCGTTGTCTATGGTCTTGGGGACACCGACGACCGCTAATTTAAGGCCTCTTTTCAGCGCCTCGTTCGAGATATTAAGCGCCCCTTTTTGAGTTCCATCACCGCCGATTGTAAAGAGCATGTTTATGCCCATCTTTTCGAGTGTATCAACAATTTCCGTCGTATGGTCGCCGTAACCGCGTGAAGAGCCGAGAAGAGTACCGCCATTTTGATGAATATCCTGGACATCTTTGGGTGTCAGCTTGACCATCGGCAAATCGAACTGGGGAAGAAATCCGCGGTATCCGAATTTTACACCGAAGATTGATTTAACACGGTAGCGGTACCAAAGGCACATCACAATCGAGCGGATAACATCATTAAGGCCGGGACATAATCCGCCGCAGGTAACGATAGCGGCTTTGCTGACGGCTGGGTCGAAAAATATTTTTTCTCTTGGTCCTGCGATTTCGAGCATACCCGGTGCGCCCACCTTGCTGCTGTGTGAAGCAATATCGTAAAGGATGTAATAATCGTCCTCGACATAGTTTGCCATGTAGTCACCAATATTTTTTGAAAGCGAAACGGGTGACTGAATGTCCGACTGTCCCAGCGTTTGAATTGTGAAATCGAGTTCTTCCATAGTTCTATTTTTATCGGCCTGTGCCATTTACGACTTTAGCATCCTTTTTAACAGGATTCTGCTGTCAGCGACGATACAGCCTTGCCCTTCGGGATAAACAATAAGCGGGTTTATATCCATCTCGGCAATTTCAGGGTGAGCGGTCATCATTTGTGAAAGCCTGAGAATGCAATCCTTTATCGAATCGATATCACAAGGCGGTGCGCCGCGGACACCTTTTAGAATCGTGTAGGCCTTGATGGTTTTTATCATAATTTCAGCGCTTATTTCCCACATCGGAGCTATGCGGAAGGTAACATCCTTGATAGCTTCGACGAACGTACCGCCAAGACCGAACATGCAAATCGGCCCGAATTTTGGGTCCCTTGCGGCGCCGAGAATGACTTCCACGCCTTTTTTCGCCATCGGCTCTATGAGAACACCTTCGATATGCGCGGATGAATTGAACGCCTTTGCGTTTGTGATGATTTCCTGATATGCGGCCTTTGCCTGCTCTTTGGTCTTGATTTTCAGGCGGACGCCGCCTGCATCGAATTTGTGAATAATATCCTGCGAGCAAATCTTCATCGCGGACGGGAATATTTGCTCATCGACCATACTGTCTATTTCAGATACATCTTTCAGCAGGACGCTTTCCAGTAGTGGGAAGCCATAGCATCGCAGGATTTCATTGGCCTGGTGTTCGGACATATAGTAGCTGTCGACGCCTTCGAGCTTTTTATTTATGATTTCGTTAGCAGCATCGGCGACCGCGGGCATTTGTTTTACCTGCCTCTTTTTAAGGCCGAGTAAATTCGAGTAATAACTCATCTTAGCCATCGCCCGGACAGCGGCCTGCGGGAATGCGTAGTTCGGGATGCCATGCCGCTCAAGAAATTTGACGCCTTCGGAAATATCGACGATGCCCATAAAGGAACATACAACAGGTTTATCAATGCCCTTTACCACATTCGGCACTATCTGCGCGGTTTCGAGGACATCGGTCATGGCCTGAGGTGAGAGAATTATAATTGCGCTATCAACGTTTTCATCCGCCAAGACATGACGCATAGCAGCTTCATAACGCTGATGTGTAGCATCACCGATGACGTCAACGGGATTTGCGATGCTGGCGGTAGGCGGCAAATCCTTTTTCAATTCTTCTTTTGTTTGGTCGGACAGATTCGCGATTTCCATGCCGTGGCGGATAGCAGCGTCAGTAGCCATAATACCCGGGCCGCCGGCGTTGGTGACTATCGCGACACGTTTTCCTTTCGGTATCGGCTGCCTGGCAAAAGCAATAGCGTAATCGAAAAGCTCATCGACTCCCTCGACCCTCATAATGCCGCTCTGATAGAAGATGGCATCGTAAGCCGAATCCGAGCCAGCCAGTGAGCCGGTATGCGAAGCGGCGGCACGGGCGCCTTCTGCGGAGCGGCCTGATTTGATGGCGAGCATCGGCTTATGAGACTGCCAGGTAATCTCTCTTGCCGTTTCGAGAAATGCCCTGCCGTCGGTAATGTCTTCGAGGTACATCAGAATCACATCAGTTTGCGGGTCGTCTTTGAGGTATCGCAGCAAGTCAACTTCGTTGACATCGGCCTTGTTGCCGAAGCTGATAAACTTCGAAAAGCCTACGTCCCTGCCCTGAGCATAATCAAGAACCGCTGTACAAAGCGCACCCGACTGAGAGATGAAAGCTATGTTGCCGTGCTTCGGCATCTTGGTCGCGAAGCTGGCGTTCATCCGGACATCTTCATCATTATTTATAATTCCGAGGCAGTTCGGGCCGACCATACAGATATTGTATTTATCAGCTATATCTTTAATCTGTTTTTCCAGCTCTGCTCCTTTTGGCCCTGTTTCCTTGAATCCTGCGGTAATAACGATAGCGCCTTTTATATTCTTTTGGCCGGCCTGTTCCATTACGTTCGAGACTACCTGCGAAGGAACAATGATAACGGCCAGGTCAATTTCGTCAGGAATATCTTTCAGAGATGGATAGGCTTTGACGCTCTGGACGGATTTGGCTTTCGGGTTGACCGGATAAAGCACCCCATCGAATCCGGCGCTTAGAAGATTTTTGAAAACGGCAAGGCCAACGCTTCCGGGACGATTGGTCGCCCCGACAACGGCAATCGACTTCGGAGCCATTACGCTTTCTATATTTTTCATAAGAGTCTCCGCTTGTATGATTATTTAATCATGCGGTTATTTTATGGACTATGACGGCGTTGGTAGCGCCGGCGGTGCCGATAGGCTGACCTGCCACCAACAAAATCGTATCACCCGGCTCGGCCCAGTGACGCTCAAGGATTAAGGAGTTTACCAATTTGGTAAACTGTTCGTTATCAGCGGGTATCGGTCTGCATCGTGGAATTACTCCGTAATGCAGGCACATCCGGCGGCATATTCTTTCATTCGAGCTTAAGGCAAGGATAGGACAATCGATACGGGCCTTGCTCAATAATCTCGCCGTCGATCCCGACTCCGACCAGACAACCACGAGCTTTGCATCTATATCTTCTGTAATCTGTGCGACGCTGTGAACCACGGCGGCGGTCAGCCGCAAGTCATCGGCTGTGTCGATTCTCTGATAGACGGTATCGCTGCGGTCAAGGTATTCTTCAGTGACCTTAGCGACTTTCCTGATTGTTTTGACGGCTTCGATAGGATATTTGCCGATTGCGGTCTCGCCGGAAAGCATAACGGCATCGGTGAAGTCCATAATCGCGTTGGCGATATCGGAAACCTCGGCGCGGGTCGGGGCGGGACTGTCTATCATGCTCTGGAGCATTTGTGTGGCGACGATAACAGGCTTGCCCTTACGTCTGCACATATTGGTAATCCGTTTTTGAATCAGCGGTACTTCGGCTAAATCCATCTCGACACCTAAATCTCCGCGGGCGACAAGAATGATGTCACTTGCATCAACGATTGAGTCGATATTTTTCAGGGCGGCTGGAGTTTCGATTTTGGCAACGAGCTTGATATCGGAGTCGGCTTTCTGGATATACTCTTTTAACTGCAGGATTTCATCAGCGGTACGAACGAAACTAAGGGCCAGAAAATCCAGTTTGTTCTGAATAGCCCAGTCAACGCATTGCCAGTCTTTTTCCGTGATGGATGGAGCGCTGACGTGCGAATCAGGCAGGTTAATTCCCTTTCGGCTGCGTAATCTGCCGGGTACGAGAACCTTGCAGGTGGTTTTGTCTCCAGCCTGGTCGATTGCCTCCATAACGATTTGTCCGTCATCGATAAGGACACGGTCGCCGACTTTGACATCATTTGAGAAGTTTTTATAGTTCGTTCCGAGGCGGCCCGGTTCGGATTGTTCCAGGCCTGCGATTATGACTACCTCGCTGCCGGCCTGGAGGTCCCAATCGGCTTCTTCGAGCGTGCCGAGACGAATCTTAGGGCCGCATAAATCGCCCATTACGGCAATAGTATGCAGATGCCCGGCGCGGACGGCATTTACCTGCTCTAAGTATCGGCTGTGCTGTTCGAGAGTGCCGTGCGAGAAATTTAGACGAAAGACATCGACCCCGTTATCGACCATTTGCTTTATAGTCTCAGCCGAGCCGCAGCCCGGCCCGAGGGTCGCAACTATCTTCGTTTTTATCATCTAAGAATCAAATCCGTTTTAAACCTTAGGATAATTGCCCAGATAATAAGTCTTAGGCAGCTCGCCCGTCAATGGGCTTGCGTATTTTATAAAGGCATCGGTTACGCCGTTGCCGTCCTTATTAATATATTCTGCGGGCATCGATTTTGTCCCTTCAGCAACGTTGCGAAGCTCGGTACAGAAAATCTCGACGCCGTACTTGTTACCTTCGCCTGTTCTCTTCATCGCAACCGAGCCGCTCTGCTCACTCAAAGAAAATTTTACAGCTTCCCTGCCGCAGGCACGCGCTTCGTCGACATCGACCTGCGATTGAAAACCCACAAAACTTCTCTGCAGATACCCGAATGTGTCTGCGCGGACGCGTTTGATTTTGAGAGTTTTCTTTACCTGGTCAGACAGGAAATCAGCAAGCGCCCCTGTCCCTGAAAGCTGGACATTACCGTGGGCATCTTTTTCCTTGGTTTTGACAACTTTCTGCGTCCAGGTTTCGCTGTCGATATCGGTTATACCCTCGCTGACAGCGATAACGCACCTTCCGTGTTTTTTATAAACAGCGTCCACATCGGCGCAGAATTGTTCCATCGTTAAGCTTTTTTCCGGCATGTAAATCAGGTGCGGGCCGTCATCATCACGCTGTTTGCCGAGAGCTGCGGCGGCGGTAAGGAATCCGGCGTTCCTGCCCATTATCACATCGATTTTCACGCCTGGCAAAGCACGGTTATCCAGGTCATCGCCCATCAGGGCGCACGCCACGAATTTTGCTGCTGTTCCGTAGCCGGGGCAATGGTCGGTAACCAAAAGGTCGTTGTCGATTGTCTTTGGAATATGGAAAGCACGCATTTCGTAGCCGACCTCCGCGGCCATCAGGTTGACGATGTGTGCGGTGTTGGCCGAGTCATTTCCGCCGATATAGAAAAAGTAGCGGATGTTGCGCTTTTTGAATGCTTCGAAAATTTTGTGACAATATTTCTCGTCGGGCTTATCCCTGCTCGAACCCAGTGCCGAAGACGAGCAGGATGCTATTCCTTCCAGGTCATTGATGGAGATATTCTTCAAGTCGATGAACTGTTCTTTGACTATACCCTCAACGGCGTGGACTGCGCCGTAGAGATTTTTGATTTCGCTGTGCTTGCATACCTCTTCGATAACGCCTGCCAATGAAGCGTTAATAACTCCGGTTGGTCCGCCGGACTGGCCTACCGCTGCGTTTGCTTTCGGTGCATCTGACATTTTGAAACCTTCTCCTGTAATAAAACCCAATTTTCAACGAATTACCAAAAGGGATTATTATACGGATTGGGCGGCTCTAAACAAGTACAAATCAATGAATAAACTATATTCGCGAAATTCTAACTTTTCGGCCTGGCGCCAGGAAATACAGCCATTTTGCGCAGATGGGTTTATTGAGGATAGCATTGGCTGCCTGGGCGTAGAGGTTAAGCTGGGTCGCGTATCTTTGGGCGCGTTCTGCTGTCTCTTTTGCGGAAACCCTGTCGGTTTTAAAGTCGATTATTACAATGCCGGCCGGTGTTTCGATTAGCATATCTACAATGCCCTGAATGACAATTGTGGCACGGGCATCTTGCCCGTGCACATTTTTATCCACGGGCTGGAAGCCCGTGGTACTAAAAGCGGGCAGGGCGAAGGTAAAAGGCCATTCGCGGTGAACGATGTTTGTCTTATCGAGAGCTAAAGCGCCAAGGTCGCTATCAAAAAAGGCAAGTATGGATTCGGTATTGATATACTCGGCGGTTTGCTTAGTGATAAGCTCTTCGGCGATAAGCTCATCGATAATTTTTGAAATTGATTCGGCATCTATTTTCTTATCCAAATCAATTTTTGAAATTACAAGATGCGAGGCGCTTCCAATTGTAGCTGATTTATTAAGCACGGGCTGGAAGCCCGTGCCACTATCTTCGGCAAGGACAACTGCGGGCAGTCTTTGCAGGGATTGCGAATAGTCGATATTTACGAACTCATCGTTGAAATGCGTAAGCTGTGTTACCGACTGCTTTGCGGGCAGAGCGGTTTCAGTTTCATAATCATATTTATAAGATAAGGCCTGCTTTACTTTTTCAAGCAAGTCCGGCTGAGGTTTGGCTTTTTCTGATGTTTTGTCGGTTTTCTTATCAACTTTTCTGAGATTCTGGACATAGCTACCGAGGGCGGCAAGCTCCGAGCCGGTGTAAAATTTTAAGCTGAATAAATTCCCGAAGAACTCGGGACACGGGCAGGCCTGCCCCGAGTCCCGAGTTCTTCGGGAAGGGGAAGCCCGTGCCACATCAAAACCGGTCTGGATTTCTTCGTGCAGAATTTTCTGGTCGGCGAGGGCATAGAGCAGCCACCGGATAAAACTTCGGCAATCTGCAAGCTGAAATTGAGCGGCCTGAGTGTTATCGAAACAAAGTCCTTCGATTAACGTGTGTTCGAGCATCTTTCTTTTGACATTGGCAGTGATTATCAGTTTTTGTTTTGCCCTTGTCATCGCGACATACAGGATTCTCATTTCTTCTGCGAGGTTTGTCGCGAGCCTGTCACGGGCGAGGACCTGATGAGCGGCGGTGCTAAGTTTGACTTTGGCATCCGGGTCGATGACCTGCAGACCGATTGGCAACTCATTTGAAAGCAAAACATCTTTTGTCGTGTCCTTTAAGTTGAAGCGGCTGTCTGTTTCCGCAAGAAAGACGATGGGGAATTCGAGGCCTTTGCTCTTGTGTATACTCATCAGGCGGACGGCATCGGCGGCGGTATCTTCGGGTTCTGCGGTTGACCATTCGGCGCCTTCGGCATGGAGCTTTTCGATAAACCAGACGAACCGGCTGAGTGAGGCCGCCCCACCGCTGATTGCGAAATTCTCAAACTGGATCGCCCTGTCGTGGAGCTTTAAGAGGTTGGCCTTTCTGCCTTTGCCGTTTGGCAAAGCTGAGACGAAGGCGAGCAAATTTGTTTTTCTGAATATCGTCCAGAGTAAATCGGCTATTCCGCCAGTGGCGGCGATGTTTCGCCAGCTTTCGATATCGTCTAACACCTGCCGTAATAACGATGACAGTTCTTTATCCTGGCCTGATTCGGCATAGGCGCAAATACAGTCGTAGAAATTTTTGTTCTCATCGCCGAATAATCTTATCTTTGCAAGCCTGCTGTCTGATATTTTGAAAAAGGGGCTTCGCAGAACGGCGGCAAGCTCGATGTCCCTTTGCGGATTGTCGAGGACCTTCAGCAGGCTGAGGCAGTCGTTGATTTCCGTGGTCTGGAAGTATCCGGCGGCTGACTCGGAACTGATGGGTATGCCTGCCATCTGGAGAATTTCAACATAGCGGTTCGCCCTTTTGGCGGGCGAACGCATCAATATAACTATATCGCTGTACCGGATTGGTCTGTACTGGTCGAGCTTGTTGTCGTATATCTGCTCATCGGCGACAAGCTGTTGGATTCTGCGGGCTATGGCGGCGGCTTGTCTTTGCCCTGCTGTGATATCTTCGGCGGATTCGTCTGTATCTGGTTGCGATGATTCATCTTCGGCTGAACTGCCGTCCGATTCGAGCAAGTGCAGCTCGACCGCCGGTGTAGTTTGCTGCTTTTGTTCTTCTTCAAAGGCCGGTTTGAGATGTGCGCTCTGGTCGTAATCGATGCCCGCTAAAGATTCGGTCATTAACCTACCGAAGACGTGGTTTATGAAGTCGAGTACTCCTTTATCGGAACGGAAATTCAGGTTAAGGTCAACACGCCTGGACTGGTCTTTATCTCCAGGACTGACCGAAGCGGTTTTCAGGTCGGCGGCAAAGATAGCCGGAGCCGCGCCCCTGAAGGCGTATATGCTCTGCTTGATGTCGCCGACCACGAAGACATTATCACCTGTGCTGAGTAAATCTATGATTGCTTTTTGGACCTGGTTGATGTCCTGATATTCATCTACAAAGATATGTTGGTATTTCTGCTGGAGAACAAGTGCGGTTTCGGATGGTTCTATTTTACCGTCAGGCTTGATTTCTTTTGAAAGCAGCCTGAGCATAAATCGTTCCAGGTCGGCGAAATCGAGGCGGTTCAACTTGCGTTTCACCTCGGAATATAACCGGTCGAATTTTTTTACCAGCTCGATAAGTAACTTAGTCTGCCTTGTGGCGGCGGTGGAGATTTTATCGATGTAGTCGGGATTGAAAACAGCAAGCGCACGGATGTTATCAATCCGGTCGATAGTCTGTTTTAATGAGTCTTTCAGGAGTTTTGCGAGATTTTCAGGCAAATCCGTCGGCGTGGTCGTTTTCTTCTTCTTAAACCCTGCAAGCTTATTGGCAAATTCAGTAAAACTTTGTTCATCAGCGAGTTTTTGCAGCTTTTGGAAAGGTTCGAGAAAATCGCTTTGCAGTTTTTCGCCCCAGTCACCTCCGGTATTCTGTTTCGAGTAAATATTTTTGATTTGGCCCAATCGGTCGATTATTTGTTGCAGGCTTTGCCGGGCGATGAGTTTTTGTTTTTGGCCAGTCAGGCCTTCTGATGTATCAGTGCCGCCCGCCAATGCACCGGCCAGGCTGTACCAATTGTCACGGTCTATGACACCTTCGAGGAAATTGCCGATGTCGATAACAGAATTCAGGATTGAATCCTCGAAATTCAGGTTTCTGTATGAGAGCAACTCTCTGAGAGGCTGTTCGAGATTAGGCTGTTCCCACGCCCATTCGATAGTTTGTTCGAGTACCTGTGATTTAATCAATCGCTGTTCGTCGGTGTCGATTATTCCGAAGGTCGGGTCGATGCCCAGCTCGTGGAAGTGCTCGGTGATTATTCTCTTGCAGAATGAGTGTATTGTGCTGATGTCGGCGCCCTGCAGCAGGACAAGCTGGCGCCGCAGATGAGGAGCATTACTATTTTCATATTCTGCGGCAAGCAAGTTTGCTATTCTCTGACGCATCTGCTCGGCGGCGGCATCGGTAAAGGTAACGACAAGGATGCTCCAGATATCGGGACATATATTTTTGTCTGAGACAATATCGACACACCTGCCGGACAGCACCGCGGTCTTTCCCGTACCTGCCGAGGCGGTAACGAGCACATCACGGCCGCGCTCTTTGATGGCGTCAGCCTGCTGTTTTGTCCATTTTATTTTTTTATCATTCATTGCTGACACCTTCGTCGCCAAGCACGTCTTTTTTGCCTTTGATTTGCAAAATGCGATAGTCGTTTATTCGCCAGTCGAACCTACAGACAGGAAGATATTTGCACCACTTGCAGGGAGTTTCGGTATTAAGCCTGTATGGGCTGACTTCGATACGACCTTTTAGAATCTGATGGACAAGCCCGGTGATTTTCTCTTGGGCAAATTCCATAACCTTTTCAAAGTGATCTTCCTTTAGCGCACCGCTTTGGCTGTAGCGCCCGTACTGGCTATCTTTCTTTGTAATACAGAAATTATAAAATCCGCTCCAGCCGTTGTCGGTGATATTATCAATTTGAACTGCATACTTGCCGTTGAAGATTCCCTTCGCCTTATAGCTGAATTTGCCGGCCTGGTTTTCTATTTTTTCATATTCCGTTGACTTGGCGGAGCTTTCGACAGGGACGAAAAATCCGCCTATAGGTTCATAGTCGCTTTTTTTGCCGTTCCTGACAGCGAGTAAATAAATTGGGAGCTGCAGATCCAGGCCGTAATAAAATTTTGAAAAGCTAAACGGTCTGCTGGAAAGTTTGTAATCGAAGACGACCGCTAATTTCGCCCCGTCAACCAAGGCTGTATCGAGGCGGTCAATCTTGCCGTTTAAGGTGAGCTTTTTGCCGTCGGGCATTTGGATTATACATTCGCCCAGCTCGCTTTCTTTGTCGCCGAAATTCAGCTCGGCAAGAGCAGGTCGAAATTGTCCGGCCTTTATCATATCAGCCAAAGCGGGTACGAAGTCGTCGAGTGATTGAGCTGCGGAAGCAATTATGTAGGCGTTGTGTTTGCTGTGATTGAAAAAATGACTGATAAAGACATCGTCCTTGAGCAGACGGTCGATTTGTTCGCCGACAAGCCGCTTTAACTCAGACGGCTGCAAGGCTGTGATGTCGATTTTATTTTGTTTCAGGTTTTTGAACAGATACTCCAATACCTTATGATAGAACTGACCTTTATCTAACGGTTTGAATTTGGATTCCTTCCGCTCGGTGAGCTTTAGAATATACTTTGCGAAATACTGATAGGGACAGGACGCGATTGAATTCAGCCTGGTTGCCGAAACCCTTATACTGTTACCATAAAGCTTACCGGCAAGGGTCCTTTCGAGATGGGCCTGGTTATCATACTGGATAGCATCTTCTATATTTGCCGCAGATATGCTTAGCTGTTGTTCTTTTTTCATAGAATTTAACAGGCCTTGCAGCTTCTGGCGTTCGGCGGGGTCGGCGGTTGAATCTGCGCCGAGCTGAGCGCATAGCAAATCAATAAGCTCGTGTTCGGAACTTACTTTTTCAGGTTCGAGACTGTCCGCTGAAATTGTTTCGATTTCCAAATCGGTAAATAATCCCGTCAATCTGTCTATGAACCTCGAATGGACAACGGCTGCGCCTTTGGCGTCAACCAAAGGAAATGTCAAATACAGATTCCGAGCCGGACGGGTAAAGGCGATATAGGCCAGATACTGCCTTCGGCAGAGCTGGTCGCTCAGTCCCGGGCCAAGCCTGAAATCATTTTGCTTTACCATTTGCCTGTCCGTTTCGGTTATCACGCTGTCGAATGTTACCGGCACTGGGAACTGCCTGTCCGTGCAGCCTAAAAGGAAAACGGCTTTTAGGTCCGGATGGCGGCTTCTCTCGATTGAGCCGACAAGCACCTGGTCAAGCCGGGGCGGAATAAAGGCAAGAGTCATCTGCGAAAACGCGTTTTTTATTACCTCGGCAAACTGTCCCGCTGAAAACTCGACTTCAGCGAAGGCCTCGACCATTTCATCAAAGATATTGCAAAGGCTTTCGATAAACTGCTGATGCAGATTGGCTTTTTGCGTATCGCCGGCGGCAATTACCGTTTCAACTATTTTGTTAAGCCGCTGACGCACCGAAAGCTCGTCTAAAAACGCGAACACCGCTTTGGTAAAATCGGCGGCTTTTAATTTATGATTCGGTTTTAACTTTTCCGAAAGCTTAACAAGCGGCGCGGCGATAGCGCGTCTTACACGGTCGATTTTTTCGTTATCGAAGCCGTCCTGCTCAGCGGCAAAATCCCATTTCGCATCGCTCTGCCAGTCGCCGTCTCTAACGCCGTAAGCGACGCAGTAATTTTCCAGCGCGTCGATATCATAAAAATCGACTCCTGTCAGGCCGGTTTTCAGGTACGCGAAGACCTCGCTTTGCGAAAAGCCTTCGGCTGCTATCGCGATTGCCGAGCAGATAAGGATTACCGCCGGATGCTGCGACAGGGTCTGGCGTTTATCTATAAAATAAGGAACTCCGAAATCTTCAAGATAGGCGCGAAGATAATGTTCGTAATAATCAATGTCGGAAGTAATAACCGCGATGTCACGGTATCTGTATTTTTTTTCTTTGACCAGTTTAAGAATTTCACGAGCGATAAAACGCACCTCGCTTCGGGCATTGGGCAGCCCTGCAACTTTTATACTGTCATCAGCGGAGGTTTTTTCAGGTTTCACAACGAAGATTTCTTTTTCGATATGCTCTAACGGCGTGCAATTCTCGAACCGGAGGGCTTTGGTTAGAATAACAGGTTCGACGAGCTTGAGCTTTCGCTTTTTGATTATCTCAAGTAAATCACAGTATGTAACTTCAGTTGGACCAAAAAGGCTTGTCGGGTCGATACCGCCTGGATTAGCGTTTTTCAAATCTATTTTTTCGGCATCCAGGCAAAGAGCGATATTAGCCTCGGAGCTTGTTTGCAAAAGTTCGGCTAACACGGCAAGCTCGCTGGAAGTAAAACCGGCAAAACCGTCCACCCACAGCCGCGCATTTTTGACTAACGGCGAACCTGCGACTGCTTTTGTCGTAAGGTTTAACTGCATATCCGTATCCACAAAGCTGCCCCGAACAGCGGTTACATATTGCCTGTAGATAAGGGCAATATCACCGAACTTTAATGACGTCAGACTATCACCGTCATATTTTTTCAGGGTTTCGGCTAAATCGTCGATTTCCTCGGCACTTCTCCGTAAGGAGTCCTTAGGACTGCCGTACTGGTGCAGCTCGGCAATCGTCTGGGCAATCGCGGCAGCCGTTCCGGTACGCTGCGACGCCGAGCCGAAGACCTGCAAATTATCCTTGTTTTCATATAATAATCTCTGGACTATCATCTGCCTGCCGGTTTTCGAGAGATTAGATTTGGCGTTGTTTTTGCCTAGGAGCATAAACTGCATGCGATTGAAGCTGAGGACGCTGAGGCGGTGGTAGCCTTTGAGCCTGTCATCGCTCAGGATTGCGCGTTCGGCCTGGTATGTAGCCTGCTCGGGAACAAGGAGGATAAGCGGTCTGTTATCGGTATCATCGAGCAAGGCCTGGACTATCGCTTTTGTGCAATAGCCGGTCTTGCCTGAGCCGCTTCTGCCAAGAATAAAACGCACCGACATAAATCTTCCCTGAAAATAGGTAAAAACCGCTTTCTTTTTTACCAAAATGTAGTATGTTTTTCAATCCCGACCTGTCGGGACACGCCTAAGTTGCCGATAAACAGGTAAGAATAATTAGTTCGACGAGATAATATTACATTAAAGGAGCTTTTGAAATGAATAAAAAACTGATTGCTTTCGGAATTATAACAGCGGCATTTGGAATTTTGCTGCTTGTCGGCACCACAGAAGGTGTTGAAAAAACTGTCGAGGTCCAGACATATTCGCTGCCTGAATACCGCAGCGAGACCGACCGGGCAATAGACGCCTATCAGCAGATGATAAACAGGCTGCTCGACTCCAATGAACACAGCACAACCGGTATTCAAAGCATTGAAGCCCGTCTTACGAAAATCGAAGCAAGCCTTGCCCGGATTGAAAAGCATCTCGGTATCAAGGAACCGGCCCCTGCCAAACCCGTAGCGGAAAAATCCAAAGATAATATCAGCGAGGAAAGCCGTTAGAAACTGGAACAACCTAAATTTACCAAATGATAGCCCATCGAGACCCTTCGACATGGTTCGACTCTTTCGACAGCCCTCAAGGCAGGCGAGCTCACCACAGGTCGCTCAGGACAAAAATCGATGGATTAACCCACATATTTCACCGCGGTGTTCGCCCGGCTTTGCCAAAGGCTATGCCGAGGCAAGCAGAGAACGCAGAGGTGTTTCTAATATAAAGACTTATGACAAAATCCGGAAATTGTCGACAAGAACAGTCTGTCCCGATACATCGGGATTCAGCGGCGATTGTATGACAATTTACATAACTTATTGACAGACAAGAAGATATATACTAATCTCAATTGAATTTTCCCGTTTATCCGCGGGTAAGTAACTTTTATCCGCCGTGGCGGATAAAAACAGCCAGTTACGATTTTATTCGCGAATACTTACTACCCTTAAGGGTATAAATATTATTTCTCTGCGACCTCAGCGGCCTCTGCGGTTAATGAATTATGCGGGTTAACATGTTCACCTTATAGTTTCATCCCGGATTTCCCATATTTATCCGCCTTTGGTGGATTTATACGCCGTTTGCCCACCTTTGTATTTGGCGGGTTTACCCGCCATTCGTGTGCCGGGTTCGTTTGGTGGATTAAAGTAACGCATCTGAGATGGATTTGATAGTATAGGGCCTGTAATTCGGATTGGGATGGATTTGGCAACAAATCGCATAAAAAATACTTCAGATTATTGCAATTCGAGGAAGGTTTTGGTATTATCCTGAAATCGAAAGGCTTGGTCCCGATGTGTCGGGATAGTCAGGCGTTTAATCCGCCTGCGGCAGATAATTTAGATTATTTATGAGAAAAAGTGATTAATGTACTGTACTGTAGCTTTATGGTTTGAGTGAATGGTCCCCAGATAGCCTCATGCGAACCCGCCAAAGCATTGTAAAGAAATTAAATAAACGCCGGGCGCCCGGTGGTAATCTATTTTTCTTGAAAGGATATTGTAATGAACATTTTTGCAGGCAATTTGTCCCCTGACGTTACCGGCGACGATTTACGTCAGGCCTTTGAAGCATTTGGCCAGGTCGAATCCGCCAAT
>JAFGGH010000027.1 GCA_016930645.1 Sedimentisphaerales bacterium | reverse complement strand
ATGTTCTGATGCGTGATACCAATCTATAATAAATGTTGCTCTGCCAAAATGCCTGTAATACTCGGTACGAATCCACGGCGCCCCGTCGCCCAGAAAAACAATTTCCTTGGCTTGGCGAAGACCGCAGCGACAAGCCTCCATCCAGAAATGCCAGCCGAAAGTTTCAGAATTGTCGAACCGGCCAACATAACAGCTTTTCCTTCTCTTGTGCTCATCCTCAAAATAAATTGTGCCTACCTTACACTCGTGCCAACCATCCGTTTCGTGTGCTGTAGTGCCATCTACGGCCACATACAACCTTTCAGGCATAATCTGGGCTTCAGGAATATGCCTGTCAGCAAAAAAACGGTCAAGTTGTTCGTTCTGCTGTTGTAAAACCACCGAACCTGCCTGGTGCACAACCCTTTCCACCGTACGTTCGGAAACTTTTTGGCCGAACAGTTCCTCAATCTTTTGAGAACTCTGAGCGAAGCTATCGTCAACTGCTAATAGACAGCAAGCCTTCGCTAAACAGGGGCTGAGTTGCTCCGAACCGAACCCGCTGCTTTTGTCATACGGAGCCAAACTGGCCCCACAGTCTCGGCAATTATAGTATGCCCGTTTTAGCCTTATCCATCCGAAAAGAGTGTGTATATCCCTGGGACGATGCTGCACAAACTTCATTGAGCTACCACACTCGCACGGTATTGCACTGCCTTCATAACCGTTGGGAACGGAATCGACAAACCGTTGCAACAGTTCTTTCCCAAATGACATTATCATTGCTGTTACCGCCTGCTCAAGTTTTCCGAAATCACCGCCAAAATTTTTGACTTCATCCTTTAACAAATCTTGCATTTGGTCTAAAATTTCTTCATACATTTTTTTTGCCCTCCAATGGCAGAACTGTTTTCAGGTAAATTTTAAGCTAATTTACCAAAAAAGTATCTGTTGGAGGGCTATTTTTACCTACAAACTTGACGGGCACCCTCACTAAAGCACTAAAGCAATTTTATTAGTTAAATGGTGAGTGGTTAATTGGTTAATTTGGAGTCTGGCTTATTGAAAATAATTAACATCTAAATCCGTCATTCGTAGTTCATTTTTTTCTGTCCTCCGTCTTCCGTCATCCTTAATTCTTTATCTCTCGTCCTGCTGCTGGAGTTTCGTTGCCTGGCGGAGGATTTGTTTTTCCTTTCGGGTCAGGCTGTGTACTCCGCTGTTGTGCACCTTTTCGAGGATACGGTCAAGTTCTTCGAGAACCTGTCGCTGGCTTTTTCTTTTCTTATACCACTTTGCACCTGCGGTTTTCGGTTTCAGTTTATATTTTATATTCGGCCAGTAAGCATATAAAGCGCCTGCGGCCATACCGGCTAAATGAGCGGCATGCCCGCCTGCGTTGTTGCCTCTGGTCAGTACCAAAAGTCCGAACAAAAACGCGCCGCCTATCGCGGCTTTGCGAATTGATATCGGGATGGGAACCGGGAAAAGCATGATTTTCATTTGCGGAAACATGACCGCACAGGCGCCGATGATGCCGAGTATCGAACCGGAGGCACCAACCATTACTCCGGCACCGAGGAAACCGATTAAAGATAAAAGGGTATAAAACAAGCCCCCTATCACACCACAGGTGAGGTAGAAAAACAGGAATCTTTTTTTGCCGAAGAACTGTTCGATAATTCTGCCAAATATATAAAGAGCGTACATATTAAAGAGTATGTGGAATATCCAAACAGGGTCGTGCAGAAACTGGTAGGTAATCAGACGCCAAAGCTGGAGTGTTTGGGGCAATGAACGGGTATCAATTGAGAACCACTGATAAATGAACGCACCGAGGGGCTTGAAGAGCAAGGCGAGAATGAAAACCGTGATGTTAATCAGCAGCAGCCAGCCTACAATTGTCGATGGCTTGCGAAAGTGCATAGAGGGACGTTGAGCGTACTGATATACAGGTTGAGAACTTTCACGAGTATAATCCCTGTCGTACAAACCCATAAAAAAAACTCAAAACTTGAATCTAAAAACTTAAAACTAAGGAACTGTATTTATTATTATCGGCGAAACGGCATATATGTTCAAGTCAAAATCGAAACGGCTCAAAAAGAACGGATTATCCGCTCTGCTTTTCAGACTTGGGGGATTTGTTCGCTTCCATCCTGGCGTACAGAGTATATGCAGCAAGCTGTATAAAGCCGACTACAATAATACCGAGACCGATATATTGAGCAACAGTAAGTGGTATGCCCTCAATTTCGAATGGATTATCGTCGCGTAGAAATTCCAAAGAAAAACGCACAATACCGTAAAAGATAAACATTAATGAAAAAATCGAGCCTGGCGCGGCAAGGAATTTTGTTTGCTTATTAAGGGCTTGGGCTTCCTGCGCGCGCCTCCAGAGCAGGAACAACAATAAACAAACAAAACCTGCGCTTACCGATGAGTATAGCTGTGTAGGATGCACCGGCAGGCAGCGGTATTTCCCTTTTGTAACTTCGTACTTTTGTTGTTCATCGAGTAATTCGAACGGCTTCAGACCATAAAAGTCATTTCCGTCGATTGTTTCGCAGACATAATAATCATCAGGAAGCCGCATATATGGTTCGGAGCGGTTTCTTTGGGGATTGGGGAATACCTGACTGTAATAGGGGTTCGATGCGTAAGGGAAGCGAACAGCTATGGGGAAATCTGTTGGTTTGCCGAAGCAGCAGCTCCGACAAAAGCAGCCTATTCTGCCGAACATTAACGCGGCCATCAGGCCGATAGCGAGAATATCAAGATATTTTCGGATAGGAAGCTTGTGGTATATCAGATAAAGGATGATAACAGTAACGGCGAGAATGACGCCTCCGAGGAGCTCCAGACCGCCCTTCCAGATGGCAAAAACGCTGAGCAGGTCGCCTTTGAACTCACCAAAATAGTGAACCACATAGAATAATCGGGCTCCGACTACGCCTGCGATAAGGGAGTATAAAGCAGCGTTTGTTATTAACTGCGGGTCGGGAGTGATTTTTCGGCTTAGTCTGCGGATAATCCAGATTGCGGAAATAAATCCCAATACCATCATCAGGCCATAAGACTGTATGGTAAGGCTCGTACCCGGTATTGTAAGTATTTCAGGATGCATTAAATTCGTATTTCATATATAGTATGTTGTATGTCGATATATAAGATAGTATTTTTGATAACAGCATATTTTAACCTATGATATTATTTTTTTCGTCGAGGACAATAACTTTGGGATTATGGTCTTTTAGCTCGTCCTGGCTGTAGAATCCAAAGTTTAAGACAATGACCCTGTCTTTGGGATTAATCAATCTTGCTGCGGCACCGAGAATGACAACCTTTTTTGAACCCGCTTCTGCGGACACGACATAAGTTTCCAGCCTTTTACCATTATCCAAATCTGCAACTATAACGGATTCGTACGGTTCGAGTCCACAAGCCTGCATTAATTCGGCATCGATCTCTATGCTGCCGGGATAATCAACTCTGGCCTCGGTAACTGCGGCACGATGTATTTTGCTTTTTAAGACTTTATAAAACATTTTGTCAAATCAATTTCATCCCAAGTTAAATATTTACAACAACGCTTTACATAACGCTCTCGCTGAAATAACAGGGAGCTTGCTCAAACCGTCACCTCTACTATTTCTTCTTCGATTGACGGCGGTATAGGTTCATTGTGCTGCTTTAGACTTTGCAAATACCCTCTTATAGCGTCAGAGATATTTTCAAGGGCTTCATCGCGAGTCTTTCCCTGTGATACACAGCCGGGAAGAGAGGGACATTCAGTAATAAAAATCCCGTCTTCATCCTGCTCAATTAAAATTCTGTAATACATTTCTACACCTTATCATAAATAGTATCTATAATCCCGAACCTATTATACTCTAATTTCAAGATGCGTCCACCAGAATATTGTCGATTAGCCTGGCGCTGCCGAATTTTACGGCAACGGCGATTAGTATTCTGCCTGAAAGCCGAGTAATACGTTCGAGAGTCTCGGCATCGACTATTTCGATATATTCAATCTGAAGTAAATTCGAGCGGCCGATAACAGTTTTGACTTCTTCAATTATTTTCTCCGGTTGCCTCTGTCCTGATTTTATCAGCTTTTCGGCGCTGCTCAGTGACTGGTAAATCAGCGGAGCGTCTTTACGTTCCTCCTGGGACAGATATTTGTTTCTGCTGCTGACAGCCAGGCCATCGGCCTCTCTGACAGTCGGGCAGACAACAATTTTCAGCGGCATATTTAAATCAGCAACCATTCGTTTGATTACTACAGCCTGCTGGGCATCTTTCTGGCCGAAGAAGGCAATATCAGGCTGAACTATATTAAATAACTTGGTACAGACAGTGGCTACGCCGCGGAAATGGCCGGGACGCGAGCGGCCGCATAAAGGCTCGGTCAGCTTTTCGACTTCGACCCAGGTGATATTTTTAGCAGGGTACATCTCGTTAACAGAAGGCGCAAAGACAAGGTCAACGCCATTTTGCTCGCATATTTGGATGTCTTTATCAATAGGCCGAGGGTAATTATCGAAATCCTCCAATGGGCCAAACTGTGTCGGATTGACGAAGATGCTCACCACAACAAAATCAGTTTGCTCTTTTGCGGCTTGAATAAGTGAAATGTGGCCTATGTGCAAGGCTCCCATTGTCGGGACAAGGCCGATTATTCTGCCGGCGCCACGTGTGGGTTTCAATATGTCACGAACCGATTGTATAGTATTTTCAGTCTGCATGTCTAAGAGATAATATACGCCTTAATCTGGTTTATCAGATATTCTAAATCTTTGTCATTGTTGCAGTCAAATTCTGATTTTGAGATTCTGATTATGGGACATTGAGTCCAGCTTTTAAACATACTTTCATATTCCCCTTCGAGGTAATTCAAAAATGCGATATCGATTTTCTGTTCGTAAGGCCTGTTTCTCTTGTGGATGCGTTCGAGACAGCTTTGGGTTTTATCATTCAGGTAAATTACAAGTGAGGGTTTTATAATACTTTCGAGACAGTCCGGATAGATGCTGTTATAAAGCTCAAGATTTTCCGAATTTAAAAACATCTGTGCATATAAAAGTTCTTTCTCAAATACGTAATCGGAAAATATCACCTGCTGCGGTTTATACTTTTTGCGATTTAATTGTTCGGTTCTATGCAGCAGGAAAAATAACTGGCAAGGCAGAGCAAGCTGTTTGTTGCCTGCATAGACCTGTGGCAGGAAAGGATTTGTGTCGTAAGGCTCGAGAATCAGTTCTGATTTGAGCTGCTCATTTAGTTTTTTGGCCAGCGTCGTTTTTCCGACACCTATCACCCCTGCGATTGATATTAACTGAGGTACGTTGGGATTCAAAGTGAAGTCCTGTCCATTCAGACGGCAAGCCAGCCCTGATGCTGTTACTTTGAGTATGGGATGTTCAATTACCGGATTCAACTCGCACAGGCCTTTAAGGACAAACAAGCGGAGGTGCATCTGCGGATGAGGTATAGTCAGCGATTCGATATTAACAATTTCATCACCGTAAAGGAGAATATCGAGGTCGATGTTTCTTGATTGCCATTTGCCGGTTCGCTGTCTGCCGAGAGTGTCTTCGATTTTTTGTAGTTCTCCTAAAAGTATTTCGGGCGGCAGCTCTGTATCAATTTGGGCGACGGCGTTTAGATATTTGGGCTGGTCGGCGTCAGCCAAAGGTTTCGTTTCGTAAATTTCGCTTATGTTAAGTAAGTTTGTGCCGGACAGATTTTTTATAGAGTTTAGAGCTTTTTGTATATAATCTTTTCGGTCGCCAAGGTTGCTTCCCAGCGATATATATGCTTTTCTCTGTCGAGTCATTTGTCATTAAAGCAGTTATAATTTTTTGAAGCGTTCCATCGCAACAGTCACATTTTCGGGCAGAGCGAAAGCGGTCAGGCGGAAGAATCCTTCGCCTGCCGTGCCGAAACCTGCGCCGGGAGTACCGACAATGTTAGCATTTTCAAGTAAATGGTCGAAAAATTCCCATGAACCCATACCATCAGGAGTTTTCAGCCAGATGTACGGTGCGTTTACTCCGCCGTAAACGGTATATCCCAAAGCTGTAAGCGAATCGCATATAGTCTTTGCGTTGTTCATATACAATTCAATCGTTTGCCGAATCTGTTTTTTGCCCTGTGGGCTATAGACGGCTTCTGCGCCGCGCTGGCTAATATATGAAACACCGTTAAACTTCGTACAGTGACGCCGGCCCCAGAAAGGATTTACGTCAACGGCAATACCATCTTTTTTGTAAGCTTTTAGATTTTTCGGTACTACCGAATAGGCGCATCGTATGCCGGTGAATCCCGCTGTCTTCGAGAAGCTGCGGAACTCTATCGCAATATCTTTAGCTCCATCGATTTCATAAATCGAATGAGGAATATCAGGGTCGCTGATATATGCCTCGTAAGCAGCGTCGAAAAGTATCACCGCTTTGTTTTCTTTCGCGTAGCCGACCCATTCGGTTAACTGTTCTTTAGTTGCGACTGCTCCGGTCGGATTATTGGGAAAACACAGGTAAATCAAATCAACTTTTTCTTTGGGCAGTGCGGGTACGAAACCGTTTTCGGCGGTGCAGGGCATATAGACTATACCTTCATAACCGCCTGAATCCTTCGCCGCACCTGTTCGCCCCGCCATCACATTAGTATCGACATAGACCGGATAGACCGGGTCTGTAACGGCAATGATATTATCAATGCCGAAGATTTCCTGTATATTGCCGGTATCGCTTTTTGCACCATCGCTGACGAATATCTCATCAAGGTCAATCTGAACATCGCGTGCGGCAAAATCATTGTCCCGAATAGCTTTTCGCAGGAACTCATAGCCCACGCCGTCATCATCATAGCCTTTGAAGGTTTTGATATTAGCCATTTCATCAACAGCCTTGTGCATGGCTTCAATAACAGCCGGCGTCAGAGGCTGAGTAACATCGCCGATGCCCATTTTGACAATGTCGGCATTTGGATTTTTCTCTTTGAAGGCGCGGATTCTTCTGCCTATTTCCGGGAACAGATACCCTGCTTTTAGTTTCAGATAGTTTTCGTTTACTGTAATCATATTCTCGATACTCGAACCGCATGCGGCGGACAAGCTCTGGTTTCTCAATATGTTTAGAGAGGGATTGTAATGTGTATGGTTATTTCAGTCAACAACAAGCCGTTTATTATTCGTGGCGGAGTGATTCGATTGGATTCATATTAGCGGCATGCCAGGCCGGATACAGGCCGAAAGTCAGGCCTATCATAGCACTTATGCCAAAAGCAAGAACCAGCGATTGTAATGTTATAACTGTTACCATATCGCCGAGCTTTGTTACCAAAAAAGGTATTATCGAGCCGAGCAAAACACCGATGAAACCGCCCAGGAACGTTAAGAGAAGGGTTTCAGCGAGGAACTGAAAAATTATATCGGTTTTTTTCGCACCGAGCGCCCTGCGGATACCAATTTCCCTTGTTCGCTCACTTACTGTCGCAAGCATAATATTCATAATTCCAATCCCACCGACCAATAATGATATGGCGGCAATGGAGCCGAGAACAATACTGAAAATCCGCGTGTTTCTTTCAGCTTCTCTCAGAAGTTCAAGGGGGACTACAATCTGGTAATCGTTTTTTTCATGCAGGCGTTTGAGCAGTGTATCGATGAGATTACGTGTCGGTATTACATTTTTATTACCTTCCACCTTTACAATTATTTTCTGCAGCTCGACTCTTTCTGCGGTACGGCCTGTGCCCGTCAGGCTGAGATTCAAGTCGCTGAAATACGCCTTCAAGGTAGTAATAGGCATATAAACATTCCCCACAACCCCGCTTGCGCCGCCTGGAACCGGGCTGTTGGATGAGCTTCTTCCTGTCGGCTGAGGTTCTATCGCCGCTGATACAACCCCAACGACACGATAGAAGCCGCCGGAGATTTTGATGTACTGCCCTATCGCCTCCTCGAAGGCAAACAGTCTTCTGGCCAGTGATTCATCGATAACACAGACCGAAAGGGTGTTATTAACATCCGTGCTGCTGAGAAACCGGCCTTGCAATAATCGAATAGGATTTATCTGGTTATACCAGGGTACCGAGCCGATTACTTTTACCATTACCTTTCGAGTTTCGTATCGGGCTTCACCCGGCATTTCACGAACCGGCACAACGACCTGAATATGAGAAAACGTGTTTTGAATGGATTCTGCGTCGCTGTACGTAAGACCATAAGCGGTAACTCTGTCTGATTGACCCGTGTCAGCCTGCTTTTCGGGAGGTTTGACCGTCTCGATAATCAGATTTGTGCTTCCCAGTCTTGCTATGGCCGCCTGTGCTTCCCGGCTGGCGCCTTCACCTATGGCAAGCATAGCGATGACGGAACAAACACCGAAGACAATACCGAGAGTCGTCAGAGTCGAACGCATCTTGTGCATCCACAAGCTTTTCAGGCCTAACTTTACTGTTCCCTTAAGATTAAACAAGCTCATTCTCCGTTTCGATAGTCTCTTTCAATTTGTCCGTCAAGCAGGTGTATGGTTCTCCTGGCATGCTGAGCAATATGGTCATCGTGAGTTACAATAACAAGCGTTTTGTTCTTTTCGTGAAGGTCATCAAGTATACCGAGAATCTCCGTACCGCTTTTAGAATCGAGATTTCCTGTAGGTTCGTCAGCAAGGATAATAACAGGGTCGTTACTGAGCGCCCGGGCAATCGCGACGCGCTGCTGCTGGCCTCCGCTCAGCTCGGTCGGTCTGTGACCGAGTCTGTCTCCCAGGCCGACCATCTCAGCAAGCTCTTTGGCTCGAGTCATACTTTCAGAACGTGAAAATCCCTGATAGAACATCGGCAGTTCAATATTTTCAATCACATTAAGCTGGGCAATCAGGTTATACGACTGGAAAATAAAGCCGATTCTCTGGCCGCGGATTTGCGAAAGCTCGGCATCATCCATAGAAGATACGTCGCTGCCGCCCAGAAAGTACAAGCCGCTGGAAGGTTTGTCGAGACAGCCGAGCATATTCAGTAAAGTAGATTTGCCGGAACCGCTGGGACCCATTATGGCAAGATACTCGCCCTGCTCAATAGTCAAATCGAGCTCGCGCAGCGCATGCAGCAGGACTTCGCCCATCTGGTAGGTCTTACACATTTTTTCAATCTTCACGACTTCCATTATGCAAAAATCCCGATTATCTATTGAGTTTCTCACGAGCAATGGAACACTGGAAAATACGTAATACGGTTTCGGTTGTGCCGCCCGTATCGTATATCGTTAAACGGT
>JAFGGH010000026.1 GCA_016930645.1 Sedimentisphaerales bacterium | reverse complement strand
GCTTTTGTTTAATATATCTTGTTTATCCTGTTATCCTGTCAAGAAAAACATCCTGTCAGTGAAATCAGCGAAATCAGCGTCTGAGAACATAACTTTATTTTACAAAACGAACCCAATTTTCTCACTTTTCAGCCCAAAAACGAAGATTCAAAGCCAAAACGAACCAAAACGAACCCAAACGAACCCAATCTAAAGCCAATTATTTGGCTTAGATTGGCTTAAAATTGGCTTAAAATTGGCTTTTTACAAGGAAATGTATGTTATTAATCCGTGTAAATCGGACATCCGGCATTGAATATCAAGAATCAGGGATAGTCCTTACTACTACCCGATTGCCTTTGATTCTAATTATCTCTACTTTGACCCCTGTGTCAATAAATTCACCTTCGCAGAGCACATCCACTATCCGCTCGCCGAACTTTGCCCTGCCGGCAGGCCGTAACTTCGTTACCACCTCTCCAACATCACCGATTCTGACCCCCTGCCCAGCCGCATCCTGCGGCGCTGTCATACTGACTTCGTACTCATCGCCCTTCTTCGCGATCGCGGGGATTAATGACAATCCCGCAAATGCGGTAAATTTAGGTAGATACCTGGCGATAACACAGGCTGCAATTATAAATAACAAAGTCCCGATTATCAGCCCTAATGCACCGTCCATAAACACATTCCAGTCCATCTCGCTTTGCGGCCAGGGTACCTCATCAGGCCGATTTTTCACGAGCATCCCGAACAGGCCGGCTAACAGGCAGATAATCCCTGCAACGCCTGCAATCCCGAATCCCGGCAAAACGAAAAATTCAACCAGCAGCAGTACAATACCCACAAAAAATATCGCCACCTCGATCCAGTTAGCCAGACCAATCAGGTACTTGCTCCCTATAATAATGACAAAACACACCACCGCAACCAGCCCCGGCAAACCCACCCCCGGAGTATTAAGTTCGAGATATACGCCGAGAAATGCCAGTAGGACAAGGACACCCATGACCGCAGGCGAATTTATCAAACGAACAAGTTCCTCGGACCAATTTGTATGATATACCTTAGGCTGCCCAGCGAATGTTACTCCGTCCCGTTCTTGGAGAAAGCCAAGGGCCTGGTCAACATCACTTACCACCGCCCTTGCGATTCCAAGTTCTTTCGCCCTTTTGGCTGTAAGAGTCAAAATCTCATCGTCGCGGACTATCAACTCTTTATTCGCGATGTCCCAGCTATTCGAGTCGGTCGGCAGTTGCTCTTTCTCAAAATACTCATTTGCTCCGCTCTGTAGATTTTTAACCTGCCATATCTCAAGCTGCTGGCTGACCATCGCCCGCAATAGTGCTTTCGGATATTTATTTGTCTCCGCCGCCCTGTCGAATGTACTGCGAATATAGCTCTCCGCTTTTTCACGCTCGACACCTTCCAGCTTACTGCCCATCGTTAATGGTGCGCAGTCGCCTATCGTCGTATTTTCGAGCATTATAATATCTTCGCACGATACACTTATCATCGCTCCTGCTGATATTGCTTTCTTCGTGACGAATGCGACTGTATCGGCCTTGTCGGATACTTCAAAGATGAGATATTCACAAATCGCATCGGCAGAGGCTACCAGACCGCCATAAGTGTTTATATCGTAAAAAAGGTATGTGCAGCCGTCAGCCAGGGCCTCATCCGTTCGCCTCTGAATCGACTTAAAAAGCCCGTCATCTATCAGTCCCTCGCAGACTATCCTCGCAGCCTTAACCTGTTTTACCGCTGAGCTCGCCGAGTCCGCAGAGTTTTTATTAGACGATTTATTTTTCTCTGCGTTCTTTGCGTGCTCTGCGGTGAATGATTCGGCAGCGCTAGGCTGGGCAAATGAAAAGGATAACGTCAAAGCGACAAACACCGACAAAACCACAATAATATATTCCGTCTTTCTCATACCCCGAAATTTTAGCACACCATCCCCCCGCTGTCCATAGTTCTAAATTTTTACCCGCCATCTTGTCCCTCCGTCCTGTCTCGCCATAGCTTCAGCGAAGGTGGAAGCTTTAGCGACGGCGGGCAATATTCAATCGTTGTTTTCCTTCTTAACCGCTCGGCAAATCAGGCCGATAATTACAACAGCAATAACTTCTGGGCAGCCGGTTAAAAAGATGGAAAATACGAAGAAATGTCCATTTTGCGCCGAATTAATCCAGGCCGAAGCCATTAAGTGTAAGCATTGCGGTGAATTTCTTGAAAAACCCCCTGCCGCAAAGAATAAATGGTATCACTCCACAACGACAGTTGTCATCGCCCTGTTGACACTGGGGCCGCTGGCCCTGCCGCTTGTCTGGCTTAATCCCCGTTATAATGTAATTGTTAAAATTGTTGTTTCGATTACCGTGGCTGCTTTAAGCATTGTCCTCTATTATGCCACAATCGGCATATATAATAATCTCCTCGACCAGATAACCGCCCTGGGTTTATAAGCCCGTTTTGCCCTTCGGACTTCCATCTTCGCCCTACAGGCTTCCCCCTTCGCCCAAAGGCTTCGGCGGGACAAGACGCCGGACAAGCCTCTGTGACGAGTCGAAAATGTATATTTGCAGACCCAGAAATCCAGCTTATATTTTATATTGTTAGGGTTGTATATTCCCACTATTGTGGTCTGATAATATAAAGACTTCGGCGGATTATTATTCATATAGTTACATTTGTAGTTTAATTTAACAAAAACATAACTTTTGACCTGACCCGGATGCCAAAATACTCGATATATCTTTAGTTGAAATTTTATAATTAAAATATTATCGGAGCGGTTCGCTTGAGTTTTCGTCTAAACAGATTTGAACGCGGCTTTACTCTCATCGAGGCATCGGTATCCATATGCGTTGCTATGGTGATGATACTCGGCACGCTTGGATTTTCTTATTACAGCAGCCTTAACGCCCATAAAGCCGATACCCAGAACAAGGCAGTCCGTCTTGCAGGTCTGATTCTCGATGACTGGAAGTCAATGGGTGGAATCAAAACTTACAATCCCGCCATTCGTTTCACAGACCAGTTTACAATATTAGAATCTGATGTTGGACCGGATGGTTTGCCTGATTTGTTAGGGAGATATGATGTTATACTTGATGAAGCAAATTTCTATATAACCCTGTCGTATAAAGAGGCTGTTGATGACCAGCCGAAAGCCCTGAACATCGTAGTTGCCTGGGTTGAAAAAGAAAGCTCATGGGATTCCTCCGACCCGCGAAGATTTATAAAGCTGACGGGTTATGTTGCCAACTTTTAGGTTACCGGAATAAAAAATATATGACTTGCAAAACAGACATCCAGCTTAAAACCGGTTTTACTATTGTCGAAATGATTATAGCTTCGGCTGTCACGGCATTATTGATTCTGGGTGCCGGTATGGCTTTATTTCATTCACAGAATAACTTCGAACACACGTATCAGATGACGAATAGCGACGCAGTCGCGGACGCTTACGCCGCAAAAAGAGCTTTCGAGGCCACTGTTCGACAAAGCAGTGTTTCTTTGAGACCGCCTTCTCTTAGTGACAGCGGTGATTTTATCGAGCTGTACTCGTATAAAAACCTGAAATCCAATACAATCGATTCCTATGTCCGCTTCTATCTTGAAGACGATAAGCTTTTAGTCACATACGGTCAGCTTGCCGATTCAACATACGCAGAAGTTGTTACCGCTGAAACAGGTTATGTGGAAACCAGTTCCAGCACCACAGATGCTTTTATGAAATCTTCAGCGGCCTTGACAGGCAACAAGGCTGAGCTGACCAGGTCAGACGCTGTTATGACAAGCCAGGAAGCCGTCGCTTATCTCGAGCAGGACGCCTTTGCGACTTTATTCAATGAAGCTGTTACAGATACGGCAGTTCAATCAGTAAGCTCAGTTACATCAGAGTCGGCAGGCAGCGACTCTTCTGAAAGTTCAAAAAGCGGTACAATGGTACTGGCCAAAAACATTAAGTCCGTAAAATTCTCCGTAAATAACTCTATTGTTCAAATGATTCTGACAGTTGAGCAGCATGACAAAACAGTAACTATAATCGCTTCTGCAATGAGGCACAGCGGATAAGATAAATATGCGAATGATAAACCGTAAAAATAATACCGCTAAAAAAGCAAAAGGCTTTATCCTGCCTTTTCTTATACTAATGATGGTTATCCTGGCCTTGATTGGTTATGGCATGTTATCACTTAGTTACGGGGCCAGGCTTCTGTCTATAAGGCAAACATCGGATACTTACGCGATTGCCGCCGCTGAAGCCGGTATAATTCACGCCGTAGTGAAAATGAACGACAAGCTGCAGACTGACGAGGTCTGGAATAATTCATCGTTGATTCTGCTTAATACTTCAGAATATGACCTGCCGAACTGTGACGCGAAATACAGCTTCGGTATAATCGGCGACCCGGATACCGGTTTTGTTATTTCAGCGACGGGAACGTCCGGCAACGCGACAAGAACTTTCTATGCTATGACTATTCTAAGAGGGGTTTGTGATTACGGCATTCTAGTTAAGGACAAACTCGTTCTGAAAAACGGCTCTTTGATTAGCGCATATAATTCCGATACCGGCAAATCCAATCTGCCGACGGCTATCGGCAATACTAACATAGAAAGCGACAAAATCGATTTGGACAAGGCAACCGTCAACGGCGATGTTCTGGTTGGTACAGGCGGAGACCCCGAGAAAATTATTAAGAATCCGGGAATTATAACCGGAATACTGAAACCTATGACCACACCTGCCGAGTTCCCGCCGGTCAAAACTCCGTGGGGTATGTTCTACAAAGGTTCAATAATAAAACAAAGCGTAACTCTGTTCGGTTTATGGGGTTCGGGGAAATATTCCAAAGTTAATCTTGAAAAAAACAACGTACTCGAAATTATTGGTGATGTTACAATGTATGTCACCGGTGATTTCAAACTGCAGGACTACGCCCAAATAAAAATTAAAGACGATGGGAAAAGCTCTCTGACATTATACATTGGGGGAAATTTCGAGGCACAGGAAAATACTGTTATCAATAGCTTAACCCAAAAACCTGACAATTTCAAAATTTTCGGTGTTGACAAGGACAGCCAGGACATAAAATTTAAATGCAATAGTAACATCTTTTGTACCGTTTATGCCCCTGACGCCAAGGTCGAAATCGACCAGGATGGGAATTTTTTCGGTTCGGTAGTCTGCGATGAATTTTATCTAAAAAAGCCTTCTAAATTTTATCACGATAGAGCACTCACAAAAGATATTGACGACGAAGGTGTATATTTCGGCATTAGCAGGTGGTACGAACCATAAAAATTCATTCTGATTAAAGCAAATAATCACTTACTAATCAATATTTACCAACGACTTTAATATTTTCACACCCTTTTCAATCTGCTCATTACTCGTTGCATAACTAATCCGAAAATGTGTGTCCTTTTCGCTGAAGACATTACCGGGAATTATCAGGACATTATTTTCTATCGCTTTTTTGACGAACTCCGCGGCGCTGGCGTTCGGGGCCTTGACAAATGCGTAAAACGCTCCGTTCGGTTTTACAATCTCAAATTTGTCCTTCAGGCCATCATAAAGCAAATCCCGCTTAGCGCGGTACTGATTTACATACTCCGTAACATCGAAATTCAGCGCCGCTGCCGCGGCCTTTTGAAACGGCATCGGGGCACAGACGTAAGTGTACTGTTGTATTTTGGTCATCTGCTCCAAAACAGGCGCAAGTGTTTCACTTACTGCGGCGTATCCCAGACGCCAGCCGGTCATCGCATAGGCCTTGCTGAATCCGCCTAACAGGATGGTCTTGTCGTAGAACCTGGTGATGCTTGGGCAAGGCCCATCGTAAGTGAAGCTCTCATATATCTCATCGCTTAATACGATAATATCATTTTTGGCGGCGATATCAGCAACAGCTTTAATCTCATCGTTACTATAGACCATACCCGTCGGATTACAAGGCGAGTTGACGATAAGCATTTTCGTTTTATTAGTTATTGCTTGCTCAATCTTTTCAGGGTGCAGCCCGAAGTCAGGATATGTATCAACATAGACGCATTTGCCGCCCAACATATTGATGATATGCTTGTATATCACAAAGTACGGGTCGGGTATTATGACCTCATCGCCAGGATTGATTAACGCGAGCATCGATAGCAGGATTCCCCCGCTGACTCCGCTTGTTACCAGCACAGCCGACTGATGCCATTTTGTCTCGGCTTTGATTTTTGCCGCGAGCTTCGCTATAAGCTCCTCGTCCCCTGCCGTCTGCGAATATTTATTCTGCCCTGCTAATATCCCGTCTATCGCAGCCTGCTTTAGCTCATTTGGTACATCGAAGTCAGGCTGGCCAATCGAAAAATTGACCGGATTTTTCATCTTCGCCGCAAGCGCAAAGACCTTGCGTATCCCGCTTGCGTCAATTTTACTGCACCTGTCAGCTATTATCTTATCCATCAAAGTTTACCTCGTCCTTCGTAAATCGTGTTAGTCAATAATAAATATTCAATCTGCAATCTTAAATTCTACCTTGAATCATCGGCCAAATCCAGATTCAATCGCTGATTTCACCCGGCTTCGCCTTCGGCTTCCGCCGTCGCTACAGCTATGGCGAGATGAGACGCCAAGGCGAGCAGAGATATGCAGCCACATATCCACCTTCCAGCCTACGGCAAATAAACGTTGAAACTACGTCGAGACAAGAAGGCACAAAAGACAAAAAGTTTGAAACCACGGATTTCTCGGATTAACACGGATTAACAATATATATTCCTTTCTTGAAAGCCAAAAATTGGGTTTGTTTTGGCTTTGTTTTGGGTTCGTTTTTCCACGTAATCTTCGTTTTTGACGCGAAATCGGCGAAAATTGGGTTCGTTTTGCAAAAAAAGAAACCACGAATTGACACGAATCAACACTAAGAAATATAGCCGCATAAAGCACAAAAAACTCAAAGACACAAAGAGAGGTAAATTTTGAATTATGAATTTTTAGTTTTGAATTGTAGTTTTGCATAAAAACAGGTTAATTTGTTAATTGGTTTATTGGTTAATTTGAAACGTCTGTATTTGGCGTGAAAACGCCTGTTTCGGTTCACTATCCAGTGAACTATTGTGTATTATAACATCTTATCAAACATTTGTCAAGTGTTTTCGGACAATATTTTGAAAAAAATCGCCCGCGTGGCTCGCCTCTGGTCGTTCGTATCTCGCTTGTAGGAACGCTGATTTTGGAAACGGAGAAACACTGATTTATGCAGACAGGATAATCCACCTTCGTTGAAACTTCCGCCTACGCTCAAGAGCTTCCGGCGTCGTCACGATGGAAAAAATCGGGACTATGCCGGACAAGACGGTGGACAAGAAAGCTACGGCAAGGCAGGCAGAGAACACAGAGATATTTAAGCACATAAATCACAAAATTAAGAAATATATAGCCACAGAGAACACAGAGTTCACAGAGATATATTTTCTTAGACACAGATTCCGCCAAACGAAAGGCAGACAAGTAACACAGATATATTTCAGGTTTTATTTTCTTTTTGTGATTTTATGGCCATGTAAAAAGCGATTATTAATCTAATAGAAAAAAGAAGCCAGAAGTCAGAATACAGAAGACAGTCTGCCAAAGGCGGATGAATTTTGAGTGTTTAGTGTTTAGTTGTGGTATCGTTTTGCGATAGGATTTTTATTTATTGACAAGATAACAGGAATAATAAACTACCAATATTCAATCTGTAACTTATCAAAAGTAAATTGTTCCCTTCCACCCTCTCATTTATAGGTGGCCGTCTCTATCTTTCTCCGTGTCGCCATCTTCAGCAGAAGTTTCCTCAATCAACGCATCAGATACATCCTCTGTCTCACTTTCCCTGATCCCTTCAGGGTCGTTCCCTCTGTTTCTTTTCCTTCCACCTTTGTCACTCAAACAGATTCTTATCTGAGAAAGTTCGTTTGCCGCGTTCTCGTTCAAAAGCTTCTTTATCCCGTTGACAATGTCTGCTGCCTCAATCACTATTCCGCTGTTCTTTCTTAATATACGGCGCACCATTCTAAGAACTTCGCCGCTAACAAGCGTGTTTAACAAATTCTTCGCTGACAGAACTGTTGTTTTCTCCCACAGTTTCTCCAGCCCTCCCCTCTTTACTTGTTTGTAGCTAATTAACTCAAACTTGGCTGCTAAATTTGATATATCATCATTCAGCAAATTCCATTGTTCAACAAGCTTCGTTTGCGGTGGTTGTCCAAATTCCACGTGATATATCCTCCAATCTCTCCCGTTAGTAAGTAACACCCATTCGCAGCCAGCATCTATCGCATATGTTGTCACTTGCCTAAGATGCTTAAGTGCTAAGTCCACCCCTACACGTTTCAACTCAACCATAATAACCGGTTCGGCGTCAACTCCGGACTCAAGTTGTACAGCAAAATCAACGTGTTCAGTTTCACCACTACCTTTTATTGCCCGCTCTCTGCTCAGATTCTCCAAAGCATTATACCCCATAACAGATTCAAATATGCGCTCGACACGCCGTCTTGTCTCAGCCTCATTCCCATCCGCCTTCATGACACCTTCTACCAGTCTGCGCGCATCAAGAATTTTCCTTTTTGTATCTTTATCGATGCTCCTGCGTACCATTATTTGTTCCCCTTTTCTATAGCATTTTCCTTTGGTTTAACTCTTTGCTCAAACTGCCAAACACTAATTAATATCTTACCAACAAATCATATCTATGAAAACCAAATAATCCACAAATTAAAATCATATAAATCAAAGAAATCAGCGTCCCGCCTGCGTTCAGATTACGGCGGATAAAAATCAGCGATTAATAATATCCCAATTTCCGTTAATCTCAAGCAAAAAACAGGATGTCCTCCTTTTTGATTCATCCTTCGCTCAATTTTTGATTGTTGCGGTTTGCGGCTTTGGTATTGTGCAAAAAGCTTCAAATGGTTATAATCAGTTTTTAGTCTTTTCAAGATAGGGGTTTTATGAGGCATAATCAGGGTGGCACAAATTATCTGTTATTTATCGCTCTTTTGTTAATATTCGGCTCGGTGAGCTTGGCGAATGATACGGGGCCTTCCAAGGCCGATAGTCCTTTTTTTCAGCCGGGCAAAGAAACTCTGCTTACATTCGAGGAGCACAAGCTCGTCCTGTATCTGCCGCTGGATTACAACGATATCAACGCGGCGCCGGTTATTTTCTTTTATCACGGACAAGGCGGTCATCCATCGACTGATTTTTTTCAGCATGTAACAGGGTCAAAAGGCTTCGTGATTGTTGGTATGTCATACGCCGATGAGCCGGAAGGCGAGGTGCTTCGCGGCCAGGTCTTAAACTACCTCAAGATCGAATTCAGGCGGCTGGCGAGACTGAAAATTCATCTGAAAAGGGAGCTGAACGTAAGAATCGACGAAAAAAAATTATTCGTCAGCGGCATAAGTAAAGGAGGCTGGTTCACATCCGACCTCCTTGATTATAATCCGAGGCCCTGGGCAGGCGCCGTCATTATAGCCGCCGGACGCAGGGAAATAACCCAGGAGACGAATCCCAAAAACCTGAAGGGCAAGCCAATTTACATCGGCGCGGGCGAAACGGATACGAATCGTCATTCAGCCGAAAGAGCACAGGCCTTCTACCGCAGGTGCGGCGCTGAAGTTACATTTGAAATTTACGAAGGACTCGGCCACTCCGCCAAAGCCGATTCGGTTAGACTTCAGCAATGGCTCGCCGACAGAATCAAAACAACCGACACGGATTCGCAGGATTCGGCGGACTAAATATTAATCGAACAGTGACTAATTTACCGGCGACTTTTAATCTTTTCGGGCTAAAAGGCAAAATCACAAACTAATGTCTACGGCCTGCGTTTTCTAAGCGATATACCGCCTAAGCCCAATAGTAAAAGTGTAGCCGGCTCGGGAGTAATTACAAAAGCCAAGTCAAGTGATTCGCCCGGCGGTAACGGATTGTAAAGCTCAGCCCACTCCCAATAGGGAGGAGATTCTTTCATATTGGTGAGGTAAACAGCGTCACTGCCCCAATGGTCATCGGAAGTCTTCCAGCCGAATTCGCAGCCTTCATAATTTATCGATATGCCCAGCCAATAAATGTTTCCTTCTTCCTGGTAGAATAAAGGCCCATCGATAAAGGGAATGTTGTATTGGTAATATTTCTCGTGGTCGCCCTCGATGTAAGAATCCGAATACGGGTCATACCATCCCTGGGAACCGCTTCCGGCAAGTTCTTCGTGAAAATATGAATCGTCGAAGTTCCTGTGCCACAGAAGA
Source organism: Sedimentisphaerales bacterium (assembly GCA_016930645.1). GTDB lineage: Bacteria > Planctomycetota > Phycisphaerae > Sedimentisphaerales > Anaerobacaceae > JAFGGH01. Next base: position 73,375 of record JAFGGH010000026.1, on the reverse strand, counting down.
GTGCCCGGTTCGCCGCTGTCATCTGCAAAGATGCCTATGGCAATATTGTGGACAGTTCCTTTTATATCGCCTTTCCAGGAACCCCAGAAATGAATGTCTTCGACATAACCCGTTTCGGTGCAAAGCCAGTCATCAGCAAGGCCTCTTCTGGTGCCCCATTCCCACCACAACCAAGAGCAATAATCGTACTGCGCAGCAACACCCCAGCCGTCCGGGTCGGGCAATTGCGGATAATGCATTTTGTAATCGTCGCCCTCTTCCCAATGTCCGAAGGATACTCCAGCTACTATGATAATTAATACCCCCACGCATAATACTCTCACTCCCTTATTACCCAACTCCATTTCATGCATCCTCTTTCTTTCTTAGCTACGTTCTCCCCATGTCACTATATGTCACTATCAAAACTTTACTTATAAACCACCTCTATTACTTTACCTTATATATGCTCGTATTGTCAACAAAGAATTTCTTTAAATCTTAAAAAATTTTAATATTTTTTTACATACATACGTTTCAAATATCCCATTTTAACATTTCCCCTGAAAAACAGGTTTTTCTCACTAAAATAAGGGGGTTGGTATCAACATAGATATTAAATCATGATGATTGGAAATGCTTGAATTTGCCTCAAATTTGCAAAAAACTATTGTTTTTTTAACCATTCGGTAATAGCGGCGGCGGCTTTTCGGCCCGAGTCTATCGCGCGGACAACGAGCGATGCCCCTTCTACTGTATCGCCGGCGGCGAATACCCACGGCTGAGACGTCTGGTGATTATCGACTTTCACATTACCTCGCTCATCAAGCCCGATGCCGAATTCTTTTATCAGCCCTTCATGTTCAACGTGCAAAAAGCCCATCGCCAGCAATACCAAATCAGCCTTGAGCATAAAATCGGTTCCGGGTATTTCTTTAATCTGCCATTTGCCGCGTTTCATTACCCATTCGACCTTACAGCCTTCAAGTCCACCAACACGAGTTTCATAACCGGTGAACTTCCTTGTCGTAACGCCCCACCTTCTGTCGCAGCCTTCTTCCTGGCTGGTAGATGTCCTCATAATCTGCGGCCACAAAGGCCATGGATTATCTTCAGGCCTGGTCTGGGGCGGCTGCGGTAATATCTCAAGCTGAGTAATCTCTTTGGCGCCTTGCCTGCGGGCCGTTCCGACACAATCGCTGCCTGTGTCACCGCCGCCGATGACGACGACGTGTTTTTCTTTTGCGGTAACAATTTTTGAGTCATCGAGCCCCGATTTATCGGGGTTGCAAATTTTGTTCTGTGTTGTCAGGTAATCCATCGCAAAGAGTATATTTTCATAACCCCTGCCGGGGATGGATAAATCCCTCGGCTGGCGAGCACCCATCGTCAGGCATACGGCGTCAAATAATTTTCGGAGGTATCGAACCGAGATATCTTCGCCAGCCGTTACACCTGTCTGAAACTGTACTCCTTCGGCTTTTAGCTGTTCCAGCCGCCTGTCGATAATCTGTTTACTCATCTTGAAATCTGGAATACCATATCGCAGCATCCCGCCGATGCGGTCGTCTTTTTCGAAGATGACGACATCGTGCCCTGCCCTTGCGAGCTGCTGGGCAGCGGCGAGGCCTGCAGGCCCGGAGCCGATAACCGCTACTCTTTTGCCGGATTTTTTCTTAGGCGGTTTCGGCACAATCCAGCCCTGTTTAAATCCCTTTTCGACTATCTGGTATTCGATATGGCGAATCAGCACAGGTTCATCGTTTACGGCAAGTGTGCAGGACGCCTCGCACGGCGCGGGGCATACACGGCCTGTGATTTCAGGAAAATTGTTCGTCGAGTGCAGATTATCACAGGCCTGTCGCCATTTGCCGCGATAGACCAGGTCGTTGAATTCCGGTATCCGATTATACAATGGACATCCGGCACCGGAACAAAAAGGGATTCCACAGTCGGAGCACCTTGCTGCCTGGTTTTTGAGGTCGTCTGGAGTCAGTGGTAAATCCATCTCGTTGTAATCGAGGACTCTCTGCTCAATCGGCCTATGGCCGATATCCTGACGTTTATATTTTAAGAAGCCTTTTACTTCACCCATAAAAAACCTCTTCTGTGGCTGGTGTGGTTTCGGTATCGCGCTGCTCAGCGGCGAGCATCTTCGCCAAAGCCCTGCTGTAATCAATCGGGACGACTTTTACGAATTTGCCGACTGCGGCGGAGAAACTATCTAAAATGCTTTCGGCCCTTTCGCTTTGTGTCATCTCGTAATGCCGCTGGATTAATTCGCGAAGTAATTTTTTGTCTTCATCCTTCCAGACGCTTTCCAGTTCGACCATATCGAGATTGCAGAGTGTATCGAAAAGCTGCATCTCGTCGAGGACATATGCGATACCGCCGCTCATGCCCGCGGCGAAATTACAGCCTGTTTTACCGAGCACAACAACGGTCCCGCCTGTCATATACTCACAGCCGTGGTCTCCTATACCTTCGACAACGGCGGTGGCTCCGCTGTTTCGGACGCAGAACCGTTCACCTGCTACGCCGTTGATGAAGACTTCGCCACAGGTAGCACCGTATAAAAGAGTATTACCGACTATTATATTTTCGTGAGCGGTAAAGGGCGAGGACTTTGGTTTGATAACAATTATGCGGCCACCACTTAGGCCTTTGCCGAGATAATCGTTGCTGTCGCCAATGAGCTTTAATGTTATACCCGGGGCCAGAAAAGCACCGAAACTCTGCCCTGCCGAGCCGGCAAATTCAATTTCAAGTGTTCCATCCAGCAAACCACCGGTACCATATTTATTTACAACTTTATTACTGATAATAGCGCCGACCGTTCGATTGATATTTCTAATCGGCATTTGGATTTTTGTCTTTTTCTTATTTTCAATCGCATCAACAGCCTGTTTCATAATCTGCCAGTCGAGATGGTCTTCGAGCTTGTCCGGCTGGCTGGCGCTTAGTCTTATTGATTTCGGGTCATCATATTCGTTTTGATAAAGTATCGCCGAGAAATCAAGCCCTTTGGCTTTGAAGTGTTCGATTGCTTTGGTCATAGAGAGCATATCGCTTCTGCCAATTAAACCATCGAATTTTTCAAATCCGAGCTGCGCCATAATTTTTCGAACTTCCTCTGCAACGAAGAACATAAACCGCTGGATGTATTCTGGTTTTCCATCGAATCTTTTTCTCAGCTCAGGGTCCTGAGTGGCGATACCATAAGTGCAGGCGCCTTCGTGACATTTGCGGAGGAGGGTACAGCCTAACGTTACCAAGGCGGCGGTCCCGAAGCCGAAACGGTCGGCGCCGAGCATCGCACCTATTACGACATCTCGACCTGTTTTCATCTGTCCGTCAACCTGGACTTTAATACGACTCCTGAGGCCGTTTGCAACCAGCACCTGCTGAGTTTCCGCCAGTCCAAGCTCCCATGGAGCGCCTGTATGTTTGATTGACGAGAGCGGGCTTGCACCTGTGCCTCCATCGTGTCCACTGATAAGGACTTCATCGGCATTGCCTTTGGCGACACCTGCGGCGACTGTTCCAACGCCTATTTCGGAAACAAGCTTAACCGAGACCTTAACGCCTGGATTGCTGCACTTGAGGTCGTATATCAACTGCGCCAAGTCCTCGATTGAGTAAATATCGTGATGAGGCGGCGGTGATATCAAAGTAACTCCGGGCGTTGAATATCTAAGACGCGCTATTTCTTCGGTTACTTTATGGCCGGGCAACTGGCCGCCTTCGCCGGGTTTTGCGCCCTGTGCCATTTTAATCTGAAGCTCTTTGGCATTAGAAAGATATTCGATGGTAACTCCGAACCTTCCGCTTGCCACCTGTTTTATGGCGCAATTTTTGGAGTCGCCGTTCGGCTCCGGTTTATATCTGGCGGGGTCTTCTCCGCCTTCGCCGGTATTGCTCATAGCTCCGATTCGGTTCATCGCGATTGCCATACATTCGTGGGCCTCTTTGCTGATAGAGCCGTGACTCATCGCACCGGTGCAGAAACGCTTTACGATTTCACTTGCCGGCTCGACCTGTTCAATATCAATGGATTTGCCTTGTTTGAATTCGAACAATCCGCGTAAGGTACAAAGGTGCCCGGCTTGAGCGTTTATGTGCTCGCAGTACTGGTCGTAGGCCTGCTGGTCTTCGAGCTTGACTGCATACTGAAGCTTTGCAACGGTCAGAGGATTCCAGAGGTGTCTTACACCGTCATTTCTCCAGTGATATTCCCCGCCAAATTCGAGGTCGAGGTAGCGGTCTGTATCTTCAGTATATGCATCGCAGTGTCTGGCAAGTGCTTCATCGGCTATTTGTTCGAGGCCTATACCTTCGATACGCGAAACGGTGCCGGTGAAGTATTCATCAACCAGATTTTTATTCAGTCCGATAGCCTCAAAGAGCTGTGCGGTGTGATAGCTTCGCAAGGTAGATATTCCCATCTTGCTCATAGTTTTGAGAATACCTTTTTTGACGGCGGCGATGTAATTATCCGCAATCTGGTAAGGCTCCATTTCTTCTGGCAAATCGCCCCGCCTCTGCAGCTCATCGAGAGTTTCAAATGCAAGATAGGGATTAACGGCGTTTGCTCCGAATCCGGTAAGGAGACAAAAGTGCATCACCTCTCTCGGCTCGCCGCTTTCGACAATTAATCCGGCTTCACTTCTTAGCCTGCGATTAAGCAGCTCCTGATGAACGGCGCTGACGGCAAGCAGTGACGGAATCGGAGCTTTACTTTCTGATACGCTACGGTCACTGATAATCAATAAAGAGGCACCATCGCTGATAGCCTTTTCGGCATTGGCCAGAAGATTATCGAGTCCGGCTTTTAACGCTGCGGCGGGATTTTCTTTATCGGCATCGAAGAGGGCGTCAATTGTGGCAACTTTAAAATCATCTCTGCGTACCGAGCGCAGCCTGTTCAAATCCTCGTTAGTCAAAACCGGATGCGGTAGCTTTAGCTGTTTACAGTGATCTGGGGTCTGGTCGAGTATGTTTCTTCTTTTTCCTGTAAACATCATCAGGCTCATAACCAGGCCTTCCCGCAAGGGGTCAATCGGAGGATTTGTAACCTGAGCAAACAACTGCTTGAAGTAATTGAATAATAATTTCGGTTTATCTGAGAGGACGGCAAGGGGAGTGTCATTTCCCATCGAGCCAACCGGCTCCTGGCCGTTAAGGGCCATAGGTATGAGTATCATTTTTAATTCTTCGCTGTTATAGCCAAACGCCCTTTGACGAAGCGCTATAGTTTTGGGGTCGCTTTTTGCCGGTAAGGGAGTATCGAACAGGCCTCTCAGTTCGACTTTTTGCTCGAGCCATCTTCGGTATGGTTTCTGCCGCGCTATTTTGCTTTTTATTTCGTTATCTGTGACAATCCTTCCTTCAACGGTATCAACGAGGAACATGTGGCCGGGTCGGAGACGGCCTTTTCTGGTGATTTTTCCAGGCGGAAATTCGACCACACCAATTTCACTTGCCAGGACAAGTAAGCCATCAGTAGTAACGAGGTATCGGCAAGGTCTTAACCCGTTTCTATCGAGCGTGCCGCCGATTATTCTGCCGTCCGTAAAGACCATAGCTGCAGGTCCGTCCCAGGGCTCCATAATCGAAGCGTGATATTCGTAGAAGGCGCGTTTGTCGGTGCTGATATGATAAGCAGGCCCGAAGGCTTCGGGAATCATCATCATCATCGCATGGGGAATAGACCGTCCGCCTCGGACAAGAAACTCGAGCATACTGTCAAAGCATGCCGAGTCACTGGCTTTTGGTTCGAGAACCGGCATCAGGTCAGCCAGATTTTCACCAAAGATATTGCTTTGCATAGTGCGCTCGCGAATCCGCATGCAGTTTCGATTGCCGCTGAGAGTATTAATCTCTCCGTTATGCGCGATACACCTGAAGGGCTGAGCAAGCCGCCAGTTAGGCAGTGTATTAGTGCTGTATCGCTGATGAACTATACAGAGGCAGGACTTTATTCGCTCATCGGACAAATCCGGATAATAGGCAAATAACTGCCAGGCCATAAACATACCTTTGTAGTTTATAGTTCTGCACGACAGACTCGATATGTAAAAATCTTCGCCTTCGTCGCCGAATTTTTCACGGATGATTTTTTCGGCCCGGCGTCTTGCCATATATAGCCGCCGCTCGAAATCAGGTTCGTTGAAACCGGCGTTGTCTACAAATACTTGCCTGATATTCGGCTCGGCCTGCAAAGCTATTTCGCCGAGGCAGTCGTTTTTACAGGGAACATCCCGCCAGCCGATTACCTCCATGCCGTAATGTTTAAGGGAAGAATCCAATATTTCATCACATTTTTTTCGCAAATCAGCGTTTTTTGAGCCGAATACAACGCCTACGCCGTATTGACCCGCCTGTGGGATTGAGATTTTCAGGTGTTTTGCTTCGGTCTGGAAGAATTCATCGGGAATCTGAAAGAGGATGCCCGCTCCGTCGCCGGTAATGTCATCTGCGCCGGCTGCGCCTCGGTGATGAAGATTCAATAAAGTTTGTTTGCCGTACTCGATTATGGAATGGTCGCGCTTTCCGGATATGTTCGCAACGGCCCCGATGCCGCAGGCATCGTGTTCGAATCGCGGGTCGTATAAACCTTTCTTTTTTAAACTCTGTCCCATTAACAGTGCCACTTCTGTTAAGCATTATTATCCGTCTGATAACCGCCGAAACCTTTAGTTTATAAAATTACCATTACAAAGTCAATTAATAGCCTATTGGATGTTTGCCCGTTCCACGGCGCGCGATAAACGCCCTGTCGGCGCAGTAATTCTACGCCGACAGGGTTTCCGGTGTCGGCCAAGGCCGAACAACCCCAAAAGGCTGTTCGATTATTCATTAACTGTCATAATACAAATTGAACTCGTGCGGATGTGGGCGAAGCGCCATCGGGGCCAATTCCTTTTCGCGTTTCCACTTAATCCACATTTGCACAAGGTCGTCGGTAAAGACTCCACCGGCCATAAGGAATTTATGGTCCTTTTCGAGTGCATTGATTGCTTCAGTCAGGGAGCCTGGGGTATGTTGGTACTTTGCAAGCTCTTCCGGCTCAAGCTCATAAATATCCTTGTCAAGCGGCTGACCCGGGTCTATTTTGTTCTTAACACCATCAATCGCCGCCATCAGCATTGCCGTCCACGTAAGGTATCCGTTTGCTGTCGGGTCCGGGCATCTGAACTCAAGCCTTTTGGACTTTGGACTTGCTGAATACATTGGAATCCTGACTCCTGCCGAACGGTTCCTCGCCGACATCACAAGGTTGACCGGTGCTTCAAAACCCGGCACCAGACGCCTGTAGGAATTTGTTGTTGGCGCAGCAAAGGCCAGCAGCGCCGGGGCGTGCTTGAGAATACCACCGACACAATACAATCCAATATCGCTCAGACCTGCGTATTTGTCTCCGGCGAAAAGCGGTTTGCCGCCCTTCCACAGTGACAAGTGAGTATGCATACCGCTTCCGTTATCCTCGAAGACAGGTTTTGGCATAAATGTTACGGTCTTTCCGTTGCGTTTAGCAACATTCTTGATGATGTACTTGAACCACATGAACTGGTCACACATCTTGATGAGGTCACAAAACTCCATATCGATTTCCGCTTGTCCTGCAGTGGCGACTTCATGATGGTGTGCTTCGATTCTGATGCCGATTTTCATCATTTCGTAAACCATCTCGCCGCGCAGGTCGTGATATGTATCTGTCGGGCTTACAGGGAAGTATCCACCCTTAAAACTCGGCTTGTATCCAAGATTAGGCTCTTCGAAACGGGCTGTGTTCCAGGCTCCTTCGACCGAATCTATCCGGTACATACCGGTATGCTGATTCTGCTCGTAGCGTACCTCATCAAAGATGAAAAATTCCGGCTCGGGGCCGATGTAGCAGGTATCCGCAATGCCGGTCTCCTTGAGATACGCGGCGCCTTTGCGGGCCACATGTCGAGGGTCACGAGAGTAATCTTCCTTGGTGACAGGGTCAACAATGTCAGCAATAACACTTACAGTTGGCTCTTTAAAGAAAGGATCGATAACTTTCGTATCAGGGTCCGGCACAGCAAGCATATCCGACATATGAATGTCCTGCCAGCCGCGGATACTCGATCCGTCGAAACCAAGCCCGTCTTCAAATGTGCTTTCGTCCCAGATGTCAATCGGATACGAGCAGTGCTGCCACGTACCCAGCAGGTCAACGAATTTCAGGTCAACCATTTTCGCGTTGTTCTTCTTCGCGAAATCAAAAAAATCTTTTGGGGTCATTACCTTTTCCTTTCAAAATCTCCAAATAAATTTTAATTAATCAAATTTCCAAAACTAAATTCACTCAGCGACCATTAGCCAATCGCTTTACTGCCTTTTTCGCCTGTTCTTATACGGATGCACTCGGGTAAATCCAGTATAAATATCTTTCCGTCGCCAATGTTACCGGTTTTAGCACCTTCAATTATAGCCTCTATTGTCCCGTCCAGAAAGTTGTCGTTCACGGCAATTTCGAGTCGCACTTTCTTTAGCAGATTGACCTCGAATTTAATGCCGCGGTAGCTTTCTTCATAACCGGCCTGCTCGCCGCAGCCAAGGGCGTTGGTTACGCTCATTTTGTGAACCTCAGCCTTGTATAACGTCTGTTTAACATCCTTCAATTTGTGCGGCTGAATATACGCTATCACTAATTTCATTTTTTCTATACCCTAAACGCTGTCCTATGGACTCCTTACGGAGTACCCTGCTTGTCACGGCGAAGCCCGGAACGGGCGAAGCCGGATACGCTATTATTTAGCTCGTACTGAATATCTGGAAGCCGCCATAAGCTTCCATACCGTGCTCGCCGATATCCAGGCCTCTCAGCTCTTCGTCTCTGCTGACTCTTAATCCAATGGTTATATCAATCAGCTTAAAGACAATTCCCATAGATACAAGAACAAAAGCTATAGTCGCAACCGAGCCGACTATTTGTATTCCAATCTGCATCGGGTTGCCGCCGTATATGAATCCGTCATTTGCAAGGCCGAGGGCTTTTTTGCCGAAAATTCCGACCGCAATCGTACCCCATATTCCGCACATTCCGTGCACCGGAACAGCACCGACAGGGTCATCGATTTGCATCTTGTCAAGGAACTCGACACCGAGCACAACAACAATTCCGGCTATCGCACCGATAACAATCGCTGCCCACGGTTCGACCGCGGCACATGGCGCCGTGATAGCTACCAGTCCTGCCAGTGCGCCGTTCATCGCCATTGATAAATCCGGCTTGCCGTATTTTTTCCAGACGGTCAGCATCGCAAAGATGCCGCCCAACGCCGCGGCAAGATTCGTATTGATTGCGACTCTGCCGATGTCAAAGCCGCCGTTATTTACGCCAAGCGTCGAGCCAGGATTAAATCCGAACCAGCCGAACCACAGGATAAACACACCCAGTGACGCAAGCGGAATGTTGTGCGCCGGTATGGCATTGGGCTTGCCATCCGGGGCATATTTTCCTTCGCGCGGTCTTAGAATTATCGTTCCTATCAAGGCGGCTATTCCACCTGTTGTGTGGACAACGGTCGAGCCGGCGAAATCGAAAAAGCCCATATCGCTGAGCCAGCCGCCGCCCCAAATCCAGTGGCCAATAATCGGATATATCAAGGCACTAATCAAAAACGAGTAAATAAGATAGCCGACAAACTTCATTCTCTCTGCCATGCCGCCTGCAACAATTGTCGCAGCGGCCCCGCAGAACGCGGCCTGGAACAGCCAGAAGGCAAAAACCGGAATACCGCTTATTGTTTTGTCGCTTAAGCCGGCAAGTGCCCAGCCGCTTGTACCACAAAAGGCGTTGCCATCACCGAACATCAGAGCATAACCGACGAGAAAGAATGCCAGCGACGCCATACAGAAATCGAGAAAGTTTTTGGTCAGGATGTTGCAGGTATTTTTGGCACGGATAAAACCAGCCTCGACCATTCCGAACCCGGCTTGCATAAAGAACACCAGAAAGGCTGCAATCAGCACCCAGACAGTATCAAGGCCTTGCTTTAGAGTTTCGATATCAATTGACTCGCTCGCGGCAAAGGCGATATTGCTGCACAGCATCAGGGCAGTAAACACTAATACGAACTTCAACCAGGTTTTATTGTTTTTCCTTAGCACCACTTCCAAAGCTCCCGGAAAAATAAGCCTCAATCCTTTTTTAAACAAAACCAATTTTGTAACCGGATTATTAATTAGCAACGGCTGTGCCAAAACATTAAAATCTTGCTAAATGCCATATAACTACTTGCTATATAAGCACATATAAGTGGGCTAAAGCCCGTGATTCAGCTTGACGTAAGTTACAATATTGTAATTATGTTAAGATAAAAATACATATTTGTAATTTGCCACAGAGTTTATTTATAGCCACAGGACACAGAGGTCACAGAGATTTTGTATGAATATCGAATATCCAATATAGAATTTACAATGTAGAAGTATAGTTGAAGTACGAATAATGAATAACGAATGACGAAGTACGAAAGGTACTGACCGCTATTTAATATTTCTTTCTCATACGGGCGGATGGGATGTCGAGCAATTTGCGGTATTTGGCAACGGTACGGCGGGCTAAATCCTTAATGCCATACTCTTCAAGTTTTTCACGAATTTTATCGTCACTGAGCGGCCTGGTCTTATCCTCTTCATCAATGATTTGTTTCAGCTTTACGCGTATGGCCTCCCAGCTCATTGCCTGGCCGTTTTCGTTTTCGGTGCCGCCGCTGAAAAATTTACGCAGCGGGATTATTCCCCAGTGACACTGCAAGTATTTGCCTGCTACGGCGCGGGAAACAGTGGCCAGGTGAACTCCCACGTCATCTGCGACTACGGACATCGGTAGTGGTTTCAGGTAAAGCTCGCCTTTTTCGAAGAACTTGGCCTGGCGTCTCACGATTGATTCGGAGACCTTCAGCAGGGTATTTTTACGCTGCTGAACGGCGTCGATAATCCACTGGGCAGAGCGGATATTATTCTGCAGGAATTTCCTTGTTTCGGCGTTTGTATTTTTGTCGTTGGCCATTTTGGAATAGTAATCGCTAATCCTCAAAGGCGGAATGGGCGAATTAGCCAATCTGACGGCATAGCCGGTTTCATTATCAACAGGCTCTACGATAACATCAACGCTGATAACGTGATTGCGTGGTTTGCCGACCTGCAGGCCGGGTGAGGTGTCGAACTTGCTTATACGGCCGATAGCCTCGTTAATTCTTTCCATTGAGCAGTCCATCTTTTTAGCAATTTCGGGCAGATGATTTTCGAGAAGCTCGTTCATATATTCAGAAATAAGTTTCTTTTCGAATTCCATATTCTCGTCGCTCTGCCGGATTTGTATCAGCAGGCATTCGGCCAGGTCGCGAGCGCCGACTCCGACAGGCTCGAGCTGCTGGATTAGTGATAGCGCTGTCTGTAAATCCTCGAAGCTGTAGTCTTTGCGGTCCTTGTTGTGGAGCTGTTCGAGCCTTACGGACAGGTAGCCGCGGTCATCGATATAATCGATTATGACTTCGCCGGCTTTTTTGATTTTTTCACCGGCTTCTATCAGATGCCACTGCTCGGTGAGAAATTCGTGCAGAGATTTTTGCGGAGCTTCGGTATTTTTTAATGCTTCCAGCTTCCTGTCCGGCTCATCTCTGCGTATGGTCGGCGTGAACTGGTCGGCCTGGTCCACATAGTTTTTATAATCATCGTCGAAGCTGTCAATCCGCTCGAAATTCTCCACGGCCTTATCGGCTGGCACGGCTGAATAGGACAAATCCCGCGATTGTGATTCTGTCTCTTGTGAGGGTTCGGCCTGCTCTGTATCTTCCGGTACATCGGTTTCGAGGACGGGATTGGTGTTTAGCTCCTGCTCAATCCGCTCCTGCAGGGCGAGCATTGGAAGCTGGAGTATTTCCATCGACTGAATCATGTGCGGCGCCATTTTGAGCTTCTGCTCAAGCCGCATCTGTCCTGTCATTTCCAGCTTCATTCAAAAATTCCTTCAAAAAATCCCTGTGGTTTTATTATACCACAATTTTGAGGATTTCTCAAAACTTTGCTTTGTTGAAAATACTATAATTGTCATTTCGAGCGAGCCGAAGGCGAGTTGAGAAATCTGTTTTTTATAGATTTCTCCACTTCGTCCCTAAGGGACTACGGTCGAAATGACCCAAGGCCTCTTCAACAGAGCATTGAAACGAATTATTCGAGGGGCTGCCTGCCGGTTATGGCGTCGGTGAGGATTTTGCCGCTTGCGTATTCAATTGTCGAGCCGGTTGGCAGGCCGCGTGCCAGGCGTGTGATTTTTACATTATAGTTTTTAAGCAGAGAGCTTATGTAAAGAGCGGTGCCGTCGCCGGACATATTTGGATTTGTGGCCATTATTATTTCTTTCACCTGCCCGTCTTTTACACGCTGGATGAGCTTGTCGATGGTCAGGTCCTCCGGCTCGATTCCCTCCAGCGGAGCGATGTGGCCCTGGAGGACGTGATACAGCCACTTGCAGGCGCCGGTTTTTTCGAGACTGATGATGTCCTTTGGCTGTTCGACCACGCAGATAAGGGATTTGTCCCTCTTTGGGTCTGAACAAATATCACAGGTATCACTTTCAGCGAGGTTATAGCAGGTTTTGCAGTTTTTGATTTTCGTTTTGACATCGTTAATCGCGGCGGCAAGTGCCATAGCGGATTTGGTATCGGCTTTCAGGATGTAAAAGGCAAGGCGTTCGGCTGATTTTGGGCCGATACCCGGCAGCCTGCCGAATTCCTCGATAAGCCTGTTCAAAGTCTGCGTATAAATTGCGCTCATAGTATCGGCAATATTAGCATTGTCGCGGATTATTTTCAATAGTTCTAATTGCAGTTAATAAATGAACATAAGATGATTGACTAAAGTATAGTCTGGGCGGTATTATGCCGATTAAATAAGTGTTTATGAATGTCAAATTCAGCTATACCGATGCTATGAAAAAGCAGTCTATCATACTGATATTACTGATTTTACTGCAATCGATAGGTTTTGTCATTGCGGCAGAGGCGGTTGAGCCCAAATCGGAAGCTGACGAGCAGCTCGAAATCAACCGCATCGCCCTGCTCTCCGGCCCGGACGAGCAAATCCGCACCAAGGCGGCTTCGCTTATCCTGCACAGTGAAAATCCCGCGGCAAGGCCGATTTTGCTCGGTGTTTTAGGCCAAAGCGGAATTACGCCTGCGAGAACCGCGGTTTGTAAGGCAATTGCCGAGAGTAACGGTAACAGAGTCATCCGTGACAAGGAATTATTCATTCAGCCTTTGGTGAATGTATTAACCAGCGATAATCCGGAGACGGCGAAACTGGCGGCTAAGGCCCTTTTGGTTTTCGACTATGACCAAATCGAAGGGCCGTTGCTTGAGAAGATAAATGACGAGTCACTATCCGTCGAGGCGAGACTTAACGCGGTCTATGCTGTCAGGATTCAGCCTGATATAGACGCGATTGTGCGGCTGATTGAATTGCTGGGTAATCCTAATGAGCAAATCTCGGCATCGGCAGGTGAGGCACTGACATCACTTGGAATACCTGCGGTGGGCGCCGATTCAGCCACGCAAAAGCAAATCATAGCGGACTTAAAACGCATCGGCAAGGAAGAATTTATCAGGATATGGCAGATGCGCCAAGAGTATGAGAACAAGCTTGAGCGGTTGCGCAAGGAACGTGAGATCTGGAAATCAAAGTCGCTCGGCTTGTTGGATGAAGTTTACGGCAGGCTTGGTGCCGATGAGTCGGCTAAAATCGCATTTCTATCGAAGTACCTAAGTGGAACCGAGCCGGAAGAACGTATGTGGGCGGTGAATAAGGTCTCGCAATGGTGGAAAGGAACCGACCCTAAGTCGAAGCTGCTTGCCGAGCTCGGCCCGGATTTGATGAAACTGATTTCAGACAATAACAGGGATGTAAGGTTCAATACTGCCAAACTTTTTTCTTATATGGGCGAGCTGAATTCCTGTGATGTGCTGCTTAAACAGATTAAGGTCGAGGAAGACGCGGATGTCAGATTGGAGCAATTTGCAGCCCTGGGGCAGTCATGTCGGTTTGCTTTTTCACCGCAGTCGCCTTTTAAACTGGCAAACGAGGTTCGCAAACAAACGCTGGATCTGGCGATTGAATATCTGCGAAGTGAAAACGCCTTGAAAACACAAAAAGGTGCGGAGGTCCTAAGGAATAATCTGGAGCATAACGGTTTTAGTGAAACAGAAATAGAAAATTATCTCCAGGCGCTGTCTGACCGTTATAAACAGGATTCAACAAACAGTGAGCTGGCCGGTGAGCTGCTGAATTCTATGGCAATGCTTTGCTCAAGAGGAGTATATCGCCAACAAGCGATTGAGAAATACGAGCGTATGTTTGTTGCGGCGTTAAGTGATGAAAACGCCCTTGTACGCGAGGCGGCGGTAAAGGGGTTGATTAATATCAGCAAATCCCAGGCACTGGCTAAGCTTCGCAGGGATTTTACAAACGACAGCAGCGCGAATATCCGTAAGGCAATCATCGGCCTTGCCGAAGAGGTCGGAACCGCCGAGGATTTGGCGTGGCTGTTTGACAAGACCGGTAATGATCCCGACGGTGCTGCGGCGTGGAAAGCAATGCTTGGAATATTCGAACAAGTGGACGTCGAAATGATGAGCCAATGGACGGCAAAAATCGAGGCAAGTGAGCTTGAAGCGACAAAACGGATTTCGTTTTTTGAAATATTCGAACGAAAATCCGAAGGAAATAACAACAAAGAACTGTTAAAAAAAGCACGCCTGGAACTGGCCGGTCTCTACCGGCAAATAAACGAACTCAATCAGGCAAGTAAATATCTGGCGGAACTTATTAAGGATGAAACTCATGAGGCTGAGAAAGAAAAGCTAAAAGGTGAGCTTTTGCAGTTGTACCTGACGAACGACCAGATAGATTCGGCAAAATCACTGATTGAAAACCAGCTAATGGAAAAAGATTTCGGGGCTGAATGTCCCATGGGGCAGGTTTTGCTTGGTTTTATAAAATCGGATACACCACAGTTGCAAACTCTGATAGATGCACTGAGGAAAATACAGCAGCCCGGTCAAAGGCCTAAGTGGCAAAAGTTCGTCAAAAGTTTCACCCAGCTCGAAGATAAAGCCACAAAACCTGACGACACAGCCTCAGAAACCAAAGATTGATAAACATTTTGTGTCCCAGCTCCTCTATCCGCATATCATTCAAATATAAATCAGAATATGATTTTTTCGGCGAGCTGTTCGGGGAGTTTTTCGTATATGAACGGCTCCATAGTAAAACTGCCGCGGCCTGCCGTTGCGCTTCGCAGCTCGCTGGAATAGCCGAACATCTCTACCAGCGGCACCTTCGCATCGATGATACGCATATTGCCGTGCATTTTTGTGTTTTTAATCATCGCCCGCTTGCTCATCAGCCCGCCCTGGACAGCGCCAAAATACGATTCGGGCACAACGGCCTGAAGCCTCATTACCGGTTCAAGTATCACAGGATTTGCTTTTTTCAGTGCGTTTTCAATAGCTAATACTGCGGCCTGTTCAAACGCGATGTCCGATGAATCGACCTGGTGGAATGAGCCGTCTATTAATGTCACCTTCACTCCGATTACCGGATAGCCGGCGACAGGCCCGTTTGACAACGCCTCTTTCGACCCCTGCTCAACGGCTCCGACATACTCGCGTGGCACTTTGTCGCCGCCGCATTTATTTATAAATTCAAACTCTTTGCTCCAGTGTCCGGAATCTTCCATCAAAGGCTCGACCTGTAATATGACGTGGCCGTACTGGCCGTGACCGCCGGTCTGGCGGATGAATCTTCCTTCACCTTCGGCCATTGTTTGTATAGCTTCTTTGTACGCGACTCTCGGTTTGCCGACCCTGACATTGATACCCATCTCCCTGATAAGCTTATGCTGCAAGACCTCCAGGTGCAGCTCGCCCATCCCGCTGATTATTGTCTGGCCGGTTTCTTGGTCAATTTTACAGCCGAACGTCGGGTCTTCGCGTTTAAGCATCTGAAGTGCTTCGGCGAGTTTATTTCTGTCCGCCGCAGTGTGCGGCTCGATATACATACTCATTACCGTCTCAGGGAATGTAATGCTCGGCAGAATGACGGGATTTTTAGAATCGCAAATCGTGTCACCGGTAAGCGTATGTTTAGGGCCGATTACCGCAACGATGTCGCCGGCTTGCGCACTATCGAGGCTTATGCGTTCCTTTGCATGCATCTCATAAAGACGTGTTATATTTTCCCGGTGTTCGGTGTGAGAGTCAAGCACTCTGCTGTTGGATTTGAGCCTGCCCTGGTAAATCCGCAGAAAATTCAGGTCGCCGTGAACATCGGAAACAATCTTAAAGACAAGAGCGACCAAAGGCCGATTCGGGTCGCATTTTATAGCAACCTTTTTATTAGGGTCGTTTGGTTTATGTCCTTCGATGTCAGGCCTGTCCAGCGGCGAAGGCAGATATTTCAGAACGGCATCGAGCAGTCTTTGAACGCCGATATACTTCAAAGCCGAACCGCAAAGAACCGGATGAAGCGCACAGGCAATTGTGCCTTTGCGTATCGCCCGATTGATTATGTCTTGGGGTATGTCTTTGTTATGGACATAAAGCTCCATCATCTCTTCATCGAATTCGGAGGCAAGCTCCAAAAGGTCGTGACGTTTTTCTTCGACAATATCTTTGAACTCTTCGGGCATTTCTCTTTCTTCGAATGTCGCGCCGAGTTTATCAGCCTGGTAAAAAACAGCTTTTTCACTAATTAAATCTATAATGCCTTTGAAGCCGCTTGCTTCGCCGATGGGAAGATGGAGCACAATCGGATTAGCTACAAGTTTGTCGCGGATACTTTCGACAGTCATTTCAAAATCGGCGCCGATTTTATCCATCTTGTTAACAAAGCAAAAGCATGGTAATTCGTATTTTTGCCCCTGACGCCAGACTGTCTCGCTCTGGGCCTGGACACCTTCGCTCGCATCAAAGACCGCAACGGCACAGTCCAGCACGCGAAGCGACCTTTCAACCTCGGCGGTAAAATCTATATGTCCCGGCGTATCAATAAGATTAATCTCATAATCCTTCCAGGGACATTTTGTCGCGGCTGAGGTAATCGTAATGCCTCGCTTCTGTTCTTCCTCCATATAATCCATCACGGCGGTGCCGTTGTGGACCTCCCCCATTTTGTAAGTCTTGCCTGAATAGTAGAGGATGCGCTCGGTTACGGTTGTTTTACCGGCATCGATATGTGCCATAATACCGATATTACGCAGTTTTTTCAGGTCGGTTGTCATACACTTTCCATCTATATATAGAAAAAATGCGGACAGTGAATTTCATTCGCTATCCGCATTTTATTTTGCGTTTATATTACCAGGCGAAATGAGCAAACGCCTTATTCGCTTCGGCCATACGGTGCACATTTTCTCTTGTCGTCATAGCACCACCCTGCTCATTATAAGCATCGAGAAGCTCGGCAGCCAGTCTTTCGCGCATTGGTTTTCCTTTTTTACCTCTCGCCGACAGCAGAATCCATCTGAAAGCAAGTGATTGCTGTCTTTTGGCGTTAATCTGCATCGGCACCTGGTAACTTGCACCGCCGATGCGTTTGCTTCGAACTTCTATCATAGGCTTGACGTTATTAACAGCTTTTTCAAAGACCTCAATTGGCGACTTGTCTTTTACCTTTTTGCTGATAATATCCATAGCATCGTAAAATACTTTCTGAGTAACGCTCTTTTTCCCGTCCCACATTAAGCAATTGATGAACTTTGAGACAAGCTTGCTGTTGTATTTGGGATCGGTCTTTAACTGCTCATTCGATGCCGTAAAACTTTTCGCCATATTTTATTTCCTCTTTACTCAATTACCTTTATCAAAACCGACAACTACTTGGCCTTTTTAGCGCCATATTTGCTTCTGCCCTGTTTTCTGCCGCTGACACCGGCACAGTCCAGAACGCCTCGCACGATATGGTATCTTACACCGGGCAGGTCGCGGACTCTTCCGCCCCTGATAATAACCGTGCTGTGCTCCTGCAGGTTATGGTCGATACCGGGGATATAAGCGGTAACCTCCTTACCATTAGTAAGCCTGACACGCGCGATTTTACGAAGCGCCGAATTCGGCTTTTTCGGTGTTTGGGTTCTTACTATCAGGCAAACACCTTTTTTCTGCGGCGATCCGCTTATATCAGAGACACGCTTATGTCCCTTACCTTTTTTTCTTCCTTTTCTGATTAACTGATTTGCTGTCGGCATAAATTAAATCCGTAAAAAAAACGATTCTCTTATTTTATTCGATACCTAATGCTTCCTTAATCGCGGCATCGGCCTTGTCTTCGGCTTCTTTTGCCGTCTCGAACTCTTCTTCTCTGAATTCCTTTGGCAATGGAGCTTCAGCCAGATGCTTAACCTTCATCTCAAGGTAAGGCTTAAACGCCGTACCTGCCGGAATCAGATGTCCCAGTATTACGTTTTCCTTAAGTCCACGTAATTCATCCACTCTACCCGCTAACGAGGCCTGAGTCAAGACCTTTGTTGTTTCCTGGAAACTGGCCGCCGCGATGAAGCTGTCCGACCTCAAAGAGGCCTTGGTAATGCCCAGCAGCAGTGTTTTAGCGGTAGACGGTTTTGGTTTTTTACCTTTGGCAGGCTCCCCGCCTATCATTTCAATTTTTTCATTTATTGTTGCAAGCTCCTCTTTCGTAACTAACTGCTCTTCTTTTAAATCGGCTGAGTCACCTGTATTTGTAATTCTCAGACAGTTGGCCAGTTTCTCATTTTCCTGCCGGAAGGCGAATTTATCGACGACCTCGCCGGGCAAAAATGAGCTTGAACCGATACTTTCAATCTCGACTTTTCTCATCATCTGCGAGACGATAATTTCTATGTGCTTGTCGTTGATATTTACGTTCTGTGAGCAGTAAACATTCTGGATTTCCGCGTTTAAATATCTTTGCAGCGCCTCTTCGCCTTTAATCCTGAGAATGTCGTGCGGGACAAGCGGGCCGTCGGTAAGCGGGTCGCCCGCTTCGACTTTATCACCCGTATGGACATTCAGATGCCTGTCACGAGGTACGTGGTGCTCTTTTTCCATGCCGCTTTCGCTGCGCACGATGATTGTCATCTTGCCTTTTCTCTTGTCGCTCTTGAGCTCGATCCTGCCGCTGATTTCAGCCATCATAGCGGGATCTTTCGGCTTACGGGCCTCGAACACCTCGGTAACTCGAGGCAGACCGCCTGTAATATCCTGAGTACCGCCGCTTGCCCTGGGCTGATGGGCCAACAGCTGTCCCGCTTTGACGGATTGCCCTTCCACAACTTCGATGTGGGCACCTGCAGGCAGATAATGGACATCGAGGATTTTCCCCTTGTTATCTTCTATAATTATCTGCGGATGTTTGTCGCCCTTGTGCTCAATAACGACTGGTTTTCTTGTCTGCCCCCTGCGTTCTTCCTCGATTCGGACAGTCTCGCCTTCAATAATATCTACAAACCTGATAACACCTCCGATTTCAGCAAGGATAGGAGTACGGTGCGGGTCCCATCCGAACAATAAATCACCCTTTTTGACTTTGGCGCCGTCTTTTACGTTGACGACAGCGCCGTAAGGAACTTTATACTTATCAAGCTCACGTCCCTTATCATCAAGCACGGCGATTTCACCGTTTCTTTTAAGCGCCACGATTTTTTTGCCTTCTTCAGACTCGAAGGTAACCGTGTTTATATCACGATATTGAACGGTGCCGTCAAAGGAAGCCTGTTGCTCATGCTCGAGAATAGCACGCGAAGCGACACCGCCGGTGTGGAATGTTCTAAGGGTCAACTGAGTACCCGGTTCACCGATTGACTGTGCGGCAATAATACCGACGGCAAGACCCTCTTCAACCATTTTTCCGCTACTGAGGTCCCAGCCGTAACATTGTGCACAGATACCAAATGCGCTGTCGCAGGTAAGCGGGCTTCTGACACGTATCGCGCCAAGACCGAGCTGCTCTATGGCCTCTGCGGCTTCAGGCGTAATCACCTGGTTTTCTTTGACAATCATATCGCCGGTGATTGGATTACGGATATTGTCCCTTGCGGTTCTTCCGATGATTAGTTTGCTTAGAGGCACATCTGTCTGCTCACCCTGGGTCACTGTGCTTTTTGTTATACCCTGCAGTGTGCCGCAGTCCCTCTCGGCAATAATCACATTCTGGGCAACATCAATAAGCTTGCGGGTAAGATAACCGGAATTTGCTGTTTTAAGTGCGGTATCTGCAAGGCCTTTACGGGCTCCGTGAGTTGAGCTGAAGTACTCAAGAACACTAAGCCCCTCGCGGAAATTGGCTTTAATCGGGGTTTCAATAATCTCACCGCTGGGCTTGGCCATTAATGCTCTCATACCTGCAAGCTGCTGTATCTGGTCAACACTGCCTCGTGCTCCGGAGCCGCTCATAACATAAATGGGATTCAGATAAGGCGAGCCGTCTTCGTTAGTGTCTTCCTTGAATCCCCTCATCATTTCATTAGTTACGGCAACACGGGCATGAGTCCAGGCATCGATTACCTGGTTATAACGCTCGCCCTCAGTAAGTACACCGGCAGAATAGTTTTTATTAATTTTTCTTACCTTCTTTTCAGTGGCATCGATGATTTCCTGTTTACGCGGCGGAATCTTTAGGTCGACAAGACCAAAGCTAAGCCCGGCTTTTGTCGCTTCCTTGAATCCAAGCTCTTTAATACGGTCGAGAAGGTCAACGGTCTCGGCGCTTTCGGCATACTGGAAACAATCGCTGATGACTTTACCGAGTTTCTTATTGGTCATTGTCGCATTGTAGAACGGCATCGGCTCCGGTAAAATATCGTTGAATATGCACCTGCCGACTGTTGTTTCAATTAATACAGGACGCTCAGTCTCGGGCGTCAGTTTCAGTTCTTCATCGACGACCGCTTTTTTGATCCGTACTTTAATCTTTGCGTGTATGTCGATTTTTCCCATATCGTAAGCCATCATGGCCTCGAATGGATTTTTGAAGGTCATACCCTCGCCCTTTTGCATCTCCGCTATAACCGTCAGATAGTAATTACCCATAACCATATCCTGGCTGGGACCAAGCATAGGTGAGCCGTTTGCCGGTGAGAAAATACTGTTTGTACTCAAAATAAGCGTATGAGCTTCAGCAAGTGCTTCGATGGAAAGCGGCAGATGAACGGCCATCTGGTCTCCGTCGAAGTCCGCGTTGAAACCTTTACAAACAAGAGGATGAAGCATAATCGCGTTACCTTCGACCAGCACCGGCTCAAAGGCCTGGACGCCCATCCTGTGAAGAGTGGGAGCCCTGTTAAGAAGAACAGGATGCTGATGGATGACCTCTTCGAGTATGTCCCATACCTGCTCATCGCGCCTTTCTATCATTCTCTTTGCGCTTTTGATGGTATCAGCAAGTCCGTGCTCTTTGAATTTTCGAATAAGGAAAGGCTGATAAAGCTCTAACGCGATTCTCTTTGGCAGGCCGCACTGGTATAATCTCAAGGTCGGGCCGACAACAATGACCGAACGCGCTGAATAATCGACACGTTTTCCCAGCAGGTTCTCGCGGAAGCGACCCTGCTTTCCCTTAATCATATCAGTAAGGCTCTTCAAAGGCCTGTTGTTGCTTCCCAGCACCGGACGCCTGCAACGGTTATTGTCAAGAAGTGAATCGACAGCCTGCTGAAGCATACGTTTTTCATTGCGGATAATAACCTCAGGTGCGTTCAAATCGATGAGTTTTTTCAGCCTGCTGTTGCGGTTAATAATCCTGCGGTAGAGGTCATTTAAATCGCTGGTCGCGAAATTCCCGCTTTCCAGTAGCACTAAAGGCCTTAAGTCCGGTGGAATAACAGGGCAGACTTCCATAACTATCCATTCGGCCTTGTTATCGCTGTTTCGGATTGCGTCAATCGCTTTTAGACGCTTGGTCAGGTCTTTAATTTTCTGTCGGCTCTTTGTTTTGGTTATATCATCTTTGAGCTGGCCGCTGAGCACATCAAGGTCGAGTCTCTGCAGAAGAGCTTTAATGGCTTCGGCGCCCATCAATGCCCTGAAGCTGCTGCCGTATTTGCTGTTTGCCTCGCGGTATTCCTCCTCCGTCAGCAATTGTCCGACCTTGAGAGGGCTTTGGCCGCTGTCAACAACAACATAATCCTGGAAATAAATTATTTTTTCCAGATCCGAGCCTTTCATATCAAGAAGTTTGCCGAGATGGTTCGGTATGGATTTGAAAAACCATATATGCACAACAGGTGCGGCAAGGTTGATATGCCCCATTCTTTTACGGCGAACACGGCTATGTGTAACTTTAACTCCGCATCGGTCGCAAATGATACCTTTATACTTTGTACCTTTGTATTTTCCGCAGGCACACTCCCAGTCACGTTCAGGCCCGAAAATTCTCTCACAGAACAATCCGTCTTTTTCAGGACGGTATGTGCGGTAGTTAATCGTCTCAGGCTTGCGGACCTCACCGAATGACCAGCTTCTGATATCATTCGGACTTGCAAGGGTAATCTTTACAGAACCGTAATCATTTATTCTGTCATATATGTTACTTATCATTAAACCGACCCTTCTTAAATCGCGACGATTTCATTAACCTTTTATAACTATAACGCACTGCTTCCCAGGCGTTTCTTTTCCAGCTGGATATTCAGTCCTAGCCCCCTTAATTCATTACAGAGGACATCGAAACTCAACGGCGTTCCGGCTTCGAGGCTGTTTTGCCCTTTGACCATAGATTCGTAAATCTTGGTTCGCCCTTCAACGTCATCACTCTTGACGGTCAGCATTTCCTGCAGGGTGTATGAAGCGCCGTAACCCTCCAATGCCCAGACTTCCATTTCACCGAATCTCTGGCCGCCTGTCCTTGCCTTTCCGCCCAAAGGCTGCTGCGTAATAAGACTATAAGGCCCGGTAGCCCTTGCGTGAATTTTGTCGTCCACCAGGTGATGAAGCTTCATCATATAGATATAACCAATTGTAGCCTGCTGGTCGAAAGGCTCACCCGTTCTGCCGTCGTAAAGCTGAGTCTTGAGCGTTTTAGGCACATTTACGAACGGCTCTGTGTCCAGAGGAGCTTCGGTTTTCTCTTCGAGCTCCTCTTTCCGCTGTCTCATTTTTTCATTCGCTTCTTCGGTCAGTCTTTCAATATCGTTTTCAGTAGCACCGTCAAAGACCGGCGTTAACGCAGTAAAACCAAGCACACTGGCAACCCACCCAAGATGCGTCTCAAGAATCTGGCCGACATTCATACGACTGGGAACGCCGAGCGGATTCAAGAGAATATCAAGACTTCGTCCGTCTTCCAAAAACGGCATATCCTCTTCGGGCATTATCTTTGCTATTACACCCTTGTTTCCATGACGGCCGGCCATTTTGTCACCGATGGAAAGCGTGCGTTTGGCAGAAACATAGATTTTTACCATTTCGAGCACACCGCTTGGGAGCTCGTCACCGTGCTTTATGGTTTCTGCACGATGTTTCTTTATTTCATCAAGCTCTTTAATCTGTACCCAGAACTTATCTACAATTTTCTGGACATCGTCACGCGAGGCGGCGGGTTTTATCCATTTAATATCGAAGTTTTCTATCTGCTCGTAAATAACCTCGTTATCTTCACTGGCACCGGCTTTTTGTCTGGTTGTCGGGTCAACGATTTTTACTTCGTGTTTTTTATGAATTTCGTCTATCATCTGGCGGAATATTGCACACTGCTTTTCGCTGATTTCCTGCTGAATTTCTTTTATTTGGGTTTTCATCGCCTTTTTCTGCTCTTCACCCCCGGCGCCGCGCCGGGTGAACTGCTCGGTCTTAATAACAACACCTTCATAGCCGCTTGGCAGCTCGAGCGAATCATTTTTGACGTCCTCGCCCGCTCTGCCGAATATCGCGTGAAGAAGCTTTTCTTCCGGTGTCAGCTCTGTTTTGCTTTTCGGCACGACTTTCCCAACGAGAATATCACCGGGATAAACACGCGTACCTTCACGTACCACTCCATGCTCGTCGAGATTCCTAAGGGCTTTTTCTCCGACATTTGGTATATCGCGTGTGAATTCTTCCCTGCCAAGCCTCGTCTCGCGGACTTCAGCAGTAAACTCGTCGATATGGATACTGGTAAAACGGTCTTCCTTTACAAGTTTTTCGCTGACGATAATAGCGTCTTCAAAGTTGTATCCGTCAAAGGAGACAAATCCAACCAGGACATTTTTTCCGAGAGACAAAGCTCCGCTGTTCGTTCCCCCGCCATCGGCTATAACATTACCCTTTTTGACTTTGTCCCCGAGTTTAACAATCGGTTTCTGGTTAAGACAGGTACGCTCGTTAAGTCCCACCATTTTTTCCAGCTTGTATTCGTCGGTCTGGTCGATAACGATTCTTGTCGAGTCAACAGCGGTAACGGTGCCTGAGGTTTTAGCTCTGACCACCATACTCGAATTCTTACCAACGATTTCTTCCATACCGGTACCCACCAGAGGCCTCTCCGTCTTCATCAGCGGCACCGCCTGTCTCTGCATGTTAGAACCCATAAGGGCACGGTTAGCGTCATCATGCTCCAGAAATGGAATAAGAGAGGCGCTTAAGCCGACTATCTGCCTGGGTGAGACATCAACATAATCTACTTCATCAGCCGATACGTGAGCCAATTCGCCTTGTTTCCTTGCCAGAACCATATTTTCGCGGAGTTTATTTGTTTCCTGATCAACTTCACTCGGCGGTGCGAAAATCTTTCTCATCTCCTCATCAGCCCGAAGGTAATCGATTTTTTCGGTTATCTTTCCTTTTTCCACTTTTCGATAAGGTGTCAGGAGAAAACCGTATTCATCGACTGCCGAAAATATGGCAAGCGAGGCTATCAAACCGATGTTTGTGCCTTCGGGAGTTTCAATCGGGCAAACTCTGCCATAGTGGCTGATGTGGACATCACGAACCTCAAAGCCTGCCCTTCTTCTGTTCAGACCGCCAGGTCCCAGGGCCGACAGCCGCCGTTCGTGAGTAAGCTGGCTTAAAGCGTTTGTCTGGTCAACAATCTGGCTAAGCTCACCTCTGCCGAAGAAATAATTGATGGCACTTGCCACGCTTTTAGAGTTCACTAAATCAGCGATACGTAACTCGGTTTCGCTGTCTTTTTTTATGCTCATCCTCTCCTGTACGGTTTTCCGCAGTTTCAACAGGCCTTTTCTGACTTCATCAGCAGCCAATTCATCAATGGTACGCAGCCTTCTGTTTCCGAGATGGTCGATGTCATCAACTTCACCTTCGTTGTTTCGGAGCTTCATAATGTATTTCATTGTGTTCAGGAAATCTTCCGGGCGAAGCGTCATTTCATTTTCATCGACATCCTGCTCGAATTTTCTGTTAAGGCGAAATCTCCCTACTTTCCCAAGGCGATACCTGTTTATATCAAAGAATTTTTCCTCAAAAAAAGACTTTGCCTTTTCGGGATTAGGCGGATTGCCTGGCCTTAATCTCATATAGAATTTCAGCAGTGCCTGTTCATGGCTTTCGCATTCGTCTTCTGCAAGAGTATTGAGAATCAGGGGGTCACGGACCTTTTCAACAACTTCGACTTTCTTGATTTCGCTTTGCTGAATAATGCCGACCTTATCGCCTATTTGCGCGCCGGCTTTTACGATGATTTCACCCGTTTCGGTATCTACTATAGGCCCGACTGACCACATATCCGGTACCAGCTTGTCGGTGCTTATATTTTTCGTCGGGTAAAACAGGCGAATAATTTGTTCGGTATTTCCAAATTCTTCGGATATGGCTTTTAGGAAGATAGTAGAGGGAATCTTGCTTGACTGGTCAATCTTGACGACAAGTACATCTTTTTTTGTTACAGTTATTTCAATCCAGCTTCCACGCTCGGGGATAATTCTGCCGCCGTGCAGAATTCGGTCGCCTTCCTTGCTCTCGATAAGAAAATCGACGCCCGGACTTCGATGGAGCTGGCTTACTATAACTCTTTCGGCGCCGTTGATGATAAATTCACCGCCGCCTATCATAACCGGTATTTCACCAAGGTAAATCGCCTGTTCAGTGATGTCGGCACCTTCGGTTCTCTTAAGACGGCAGGTTATCTTCAGGGGATAACCGTAGGTCAAACGAAGCTGACGGCACTGATTAACGGTATAACGCGGATCTTCGAGCTCGTAATACAAAAACTCGAGTGCCATAGATTTGTCGTAGCTTTCCATCGGGAAAACCTCACGGAAAAGCCCTTCCATTCCCTGGCTTTTCCGTTTTGCCGGCTCGACCATGGATTGAATGAACCTCTCGTAACTTTCCTGCTGAAGTGCAACAAGATCCGGAATCTGGAGCACATCAGCTACCCTGCCAAAATTACGCACCGGTACTGTCAACATTTCATACTCCCGAAATTCTCTTTATTAAATATCAACTGACTAATCATTACTTGTCTCGCCGTCTTGTACCGCCATAGCTTTATGCGACGGCGGACTTACTAATCTAAACCAGCTCTACGACAGCGCCAACCGCTTCAAGCTGCTTCTTTGCCGCCTCTGCGTCTTCCTTGCTGAGTCCTTCCTTTACCGGCTTGGGCGCACCCTCTACAAGGTCTTTTGCCTCTTTCAGCCCAAGACCTGTCAGCGCCCTTACTTCCTTGATAACCTGAATCTTCTTGTCGCCGAATTCTTTCAGGACTACATTGAACGAAGTCTTTTCTTCCGCCGCTTCGGCTTCGCCGCCCCCTGCCGCTGCAAGTCCAGACGCCATTAAAACGCCGCCGCCTGCAGGCTCGATACCATGCTCTTCCTTGAGATAATCGCCAAGCTCCTTGGCCTGCATCAAAGTCAAGCCTACAATCTTGTCGCCTAATTCCTTGATTTCCTTAGTCCAGCTTTTCGCTTCTGCTGCTTTTTCTTCTGCCATCTTAAAAACTCCTGTTAGTAACTCGCCGAACCGTAGTTGAGACTACACAATCTCATTTAACTAATAAAAGACTTCGATTCAGCAATATCAATATTCACTTGTTTATTTAGCCCCGCCGCCTGCGGCGGGGGATATATAACAAACGCTTTTCTACGCCGCCTCTTTCTCTTTCTTATCCGCCAGTGCCTTTATGCAGCCTGCGATAATTCCGCCGGGTCCCATTACGCAACCTGCGATTTTTCTTGCTGGTGACATAACAAGCACAAGCACCTGACCCAGAAGCTCGGCCCTGTTGGGCATCTTGGACAGTTCAACAGCGTCTTTCTCGTCAAGTGCTGCACCTTCGAGGAAAGCGTTTTTTATCTGCAAAACCTTAATTTTCTTTGAACAGTCAACAATTTCCTTGGCAATATCGACAATACTGTCACCGCCATAAGCGATAGCACAGGGCCCCTCGAATAACTTGACGGCTTCATCCATGCCGTTGTTTTTAAGGGCCTTTTTAAATAACGAATTTCTTACAACAGAAAGCTTAATACCTTTGCTCTTAAGCCTGCTGCGTAGTTCGTTATTTTCTGTTCCGCTTATACCCATCAGGCTTAAAATAATGAAATCTCTGGCGTTGCCCTGGGTAATTTTCTTCTCAAGCTCGTGCTGTATTAACCCTTTTACAAACTTACTCATCTAATATATTCCCTAAACGTTATATGCCAACCTGAACACTCGGACTCATTGTCGCTGAAAGAAACATCTTTTTTATGTAAACACCTTTTGATGTCGCAGGCTTCATTTTCCTGATATGTTCCAGAAAAGCCTCGATGTTCTCGATGAGTTTCTTTTTATCAAAGCTCTGTTTTCCCACCACCGCATGCACGTTCCCGAAAGTATCGTTTTTGAACTCTATTTTACCTGCGGAAAACTCGGCCACCGCCGTAATAACATCCTGTGTAACCGTGCCGTTTTTAGGAGAAGGCATCTTTCCCTGAGGGCCGAGCACCCTGCCGAGCTTTCCAACCTTGCCCATCACCTTCGGTGATGCTACCGCCACATCGAAATCCATCCAGCCGTCCTGAACCTTTTTGACCAGGTCGTCTGTGCCTGCCTCTATCGCACCTGCCTTTTTTGCCGCTTCTACTTCGCTATCGTCGCAGAAAGCGATAACCTTCTTTCGTTTGCCGATCCCGTGAGGAAGCGATATCGCTCCGCGTACTATCTGGTCGGCCACCTTGGTGTCAATTCCCAGGTTAAGCACACATTCAACACTCTGGTCGAATTTTACTTTATTAAAAGACTTGATTTTTTCTACCGCTTCGCTGAGAGAAACTGTCTCATCTGCTACTTTTTCAGCTTCCGCCCTGTAACGCTTGCTTCTGTAAGCCATTCTATACTCCTTATTCGCGACTGACCATCGCTCCCACTATTCGCCGTGGTAAACTTTTCTATTTAGCCCACAGGCCTTTAGCTCGCCGTAGCCTTGGCGAAGGCGGCTGCCTGGGGGGTTTTAAAGCATTCGATATTCAATCAACCTTCTACTTCTATGCCCATACTCCTTGCTGTGCCTTCGATAATCCTTGATGCCTGCTCCAAATCGAAGGCGTTGAGGTCCTTCATTTTTGTCTGGGCTATTTGTTTTACCTGTTCAGCAGTAACTTTTCCTACTTTTTCCTTATTAGGAACTCCGCTTCCTTTTGCAATTTCCGCGGCTTGCTTCAGCAATACCGCGGCGGGCGGGCTTTTTACCTCGAAGGAAAAACTCTTGTCCATATAGACATTAATAACTACTGGTACGATAGTACCGTTAAGCTCCTTCGTTCTCTCGTTAAACTGAGAAACAAACTGACCGATATTAACACCGTGCTGACCAAGAGCAGGTCCGATAGGCGGAGCTGGTGTCGCCTGGCCGCCCGGTGCCTGAAGTTTTATCTGTTTTACTATTTCCTTCGCCATTATTTCTGTACCCTGTACCCTAAATCCTGATTATTATCGCTCATCTTTTGTCATTCTCTATTCGTTATTCAAATTTCACCCTTACTTCTGCATTTTCAATTCTACATTGGATATTCGATATTCAAGCAACCTGTAACCTATATCTTTTCTATCTGCCAGTATTCGATATCAAGAGGCGTATTCCTGCCGAAAATACTTACTACTACTTTTACCAGACCTCTTTCAGAATCTATCGATTCAACGGTGCCTTCAAAGTTCTCAAAGGCACCTTCTCTGATTTTAATATGGTCGCCAGACTCGAAATCGACCTTAATGCTCGGTGTTGCTTCCGGCTTTTCAGCTTCAGAAAGCATTTTCGCCACATCCGTGTCTCTCATCGGTGTCGGAATTCCTTCGGTGCTTATAAAATCTCCGACTCCTGAAGTGTCCTTTATCATAAACCAGGCTTTTTCCGGCACCCTGCCGTCATCGGTCGGTTCCATTTCCATAAAAACGTATCCCGGATAAAGCTTGCGCTTATGCACAGACTGTTTGCTGCCGCGGATGCGCTTTACCGTCTCGACTGGAACCTCTATCCTGCCGATGATATTATCAAGGCCTTCCATCTCGACTTTTCTTTCGAGCGCTTCCTTTACATGCAGCTCTTTATTGGACTGAACTCTCAAAACATACCATTGCATAATTTCGGCCCGCTTAAATTCCGATCACTTCAGAGAAAAACAAGCTGAATCCAAGGTCAGCCGTTCCGAGAAATAAAGCCATCAGCACAACAACAACTATAACAACAACCGTCGAAACAAATATTTCTTTTCTGCTCGACCAGCTTACCTTTTTCATCTCACCTTCGGACTCTATCATAAAGTCCGCGATTTTCGGCCTGTTTACCAGCCAGAAACTTAAAAACGCAAACAATACAAGTAAAAAGGCGGGAATAAGAATCTGTATCCACATCTCAACGTTCGGCTCTAATTTTGTTTCCATAGCACTCAATTGGTCATAAAGCTTCAGGCAACCGAGAGCGGCTATCAATGCCAGAGCAAAAGCGGTTCCCAGCCTTGTGTATGTTCCCTGACTGCGTTTATAAATACCAAGTTTCATCCTGAACCTTTCTCGTACTTGTAATCAATCAACCAGCCACCAACTACCAATTAACCAACCTTTAACCGCCGAAGGCGGGAACCAAACAGGCCAGAAGGGAATCGAACCCCCAACCTTCGGTTTTGGAGACCGACGCTCTGCCAATTGAGCTACTGGCCTATGTTCACACACTCGAATAATCATATCGTATCTCTCAATCTTACGCAAAGCCTACTTTAGTTCTTTTACCGTCTCTATAAATTCCTGTAATTCGTTCGCATCCAAGACCTCTCTTATACTCTCATCTTCGAGCCATATCTGCTCAAGCCACCTCACCAGCTCATTAACATCCACCACCACCTCATTAACCTCAACCGGTGCAGCCTGTACAAGTTGTTGCTCCGGCTCCGGTAATTTTACCAGCCTGACCGGAGCAGAAGCCTTTTTCATTTCACCCTTTTCTATTCGCTTTTTTAAGTAAACTAAGTGACTACGATTTAAAAAACGCCGTGAATCACTATATACATCTTTGGCCTCATCAATCATATTTTCCAATATTGATTCTGCTTCTTCATTATTAAAATAAACAATATTAGTTCTTGCCAACTGGTGCCAAAGTTTTTGATTGTAGTTTTTGTAGTTTTTCAGGGCATTATTCATCGTCTGTTTTATCTGGCCGGTTTCATCGAAACCGCGAAGCTGAGCAAGGGTTGCAATAACCTCTCCTCCAAGATAAACCGGCATATTCGGTTCAGCAAAAAATTTCAATTGATATTGTATGGACTGGGCGATAGCAGTCTCAATCTGCTTTTTCATCTCAACGGTTTCATCTGCCAATCTTACCCTGCCGCCTTCTATATCACCTTTGACCTGCTCGTATGTTCTGCCGCTTTCAACAAGCTGCTTGACATTAGGGTCATTATTTATATTATTCTCATAAGCCCTAAAATAAAGCTCTTTAAATTCACTTACCGCTTGTTCCCTTAGCTTTTCCGGCTCAGAGCTATCGGTAAATATATCCCTCATCATATTTGCAGCATCGAAACACTGCTTCGGCCTGACAAATTCCTTTCGCCACTCCCCAAAAGACTGCATTATACAATATCGCCAAAATTCCGGCTGTGATTTGTCTTTCAGGTCGTTCAGTAATGGTGAAACATCTTCAACATTATTCGTCTTCTGCGGATAGTAATGGAGGAAAAATCCCATTGCCCACAACCCCTCTGTCCATCGCTCAGGGGTTATTCTCTGCTGAACTTCCGCAGCACAATCTCTTGTAGCAATCAATAACTGTCCTGCGCTCAATGAAGCTATATAACGTTGAAACTCAATAGACAGCACTTCGGCATCTTCTCTTGTCGCATTCTCGCATTCAACCATCTTTTGCTTGATGATTTCCCAGTAATTTTCCTCATCGCCGTACGCATTGACTTGAGCCGCAACAGAAGTCAAAACTATTAAAATGAATATTTTCATAAGCTTCATTTTGATTATCTCCATTACTCCCAGCCTCCGGTATTACCTACAGGTTCACATAGATTCTGGGGACTAAGAGCGCTATCCCAATAAACTCCCTCATAACCGTAATCTACCCTCCCGCATTGAGTAGCCGGCGCTAAATATCTCTTCCATACATCCGGTAAAGGGAGCTGTTCATTATGCTCGGCCTGAAATGAGTCCACTCTTACATCATAATTTGCCGGATAAGAAACAAGCTTGCCCCAGGCATTCAGGCCGTTCATTTCGTAACAGGCCTCAACCAAGCCGTCACAACGAAGGTGGGTAATGCCATCAACCGTATCATCCCAATTTTGTGGAAGTAAAACACCAAATAAACTATATTGAATGACATTCGCTCTGGTTACCATTTCCTCGGCAGTTTTGATAACCTCAAGTCTTTTCCGGTACGTCATGCCTTGGGTCGTATAACATCCCATTGGCGGCAGGCCCGGTACGTCAGTCATTGTACTAAGAGGCTTGTCATTAGTCGGTCCGTCCATTTCTATTATCCAGTAATTATCTGCATCATCGAAATCTGCTGGATTACAATTTCCTGTATATTCATACACTAAAGCTGCATGACCAACTTTAAGACTACCTATCCCAAAAAGATCCAACTCTCTATATACAGCATTTCCGAGATTTACCATTACCGCCGTTGCCTTAACCTCATCGGCGGCAGAACCACCATAGCTATATTTAAACTGCAGCGAAATATTCCTTTCTGAATTGCTGGCAGCTCTTGCCTCGAGCCACAATTCATCCGGCATATCAGCAATATCCCAGCTTAGCTCCGTAACCTCATTCTGCCTGCTTTCGCTGTCCCACACCTTGATATTACTGCCTGTCCCGCCTGCCTTGACAAGCGCAACCGTCCCTTTATCCAAATCATCCGGCAAAACTGTCAGTTCGATTTTCGCAAGGTCGCCTTCACCGCTTACCTGTCCTGATTCGTACACATCAGGCTGGTCGTTATCGTTATCATCATCCCAGTTAACCAATACATAAGCCCCTACATCGGTTTCATCACCTTCGGCAACCTCCGAACCCCCGCAACCGTTGTAAATCTTCAAATCCGGCTTAACTAAATAAAGATACGCCTTCTTGCCCTGTGCATAGAAATAATCACTCTCATTATGCACACCTAATATCCCATCCGGGTCTTCAAGTATAAGCATCCATCCGTTAGCTGGCTCGTTCGCCTCAACTAACGCAGTATAATCATAATCAGGCTCATCCAGATTGCTGCCCTGATGAATAATCGTAATTTCGTATTTCTTGCCAACTTCAAAAGGATAAACCCTTTCTTCCACAACACCGAACTCAGGGGCCTGGTGTGTTATTGTGCCGACCTTCAGGTTATAACGCTCCGAATTGCTGCCGCTGTGGTCGCCGACCGTCAGCTTTATATCTGCATACTTATCCTCCGCCGCCTGCCCGCCGTCAGAATTATCGGCAGGATTGCTGCCTTGAGCTACTTCGGCGCCATCGTTTGTTCCATCGCTATCGGTGTCGCTATTACGCGGATTTGCCCCATATATAACCTCATCAAGATTAACCAGGCCGTCGCCGTCAGGGTCGCCATTTTTGCCGTCATTTCCGGAGGAGCTATTGGGATTCAGGCTGTTATCAACCTCCCATTTATCCGACAGCAAATCATCATCAGAATCATAATCCTCAGGGTCGGTATTGGAATTGTTGACCTCATATCCGTCAGTAAGGCCGTCGTTATCACAATCATTATTTGTCGGGTCCGTACCTGTAGTATTTACCTCGTAACCATCACTCAAACCATCGCTGTCCGTATCACTATAACGGGCAAGCGACCATTTCTGAGATTCGACAAGATTAGTCAGGGCATCACCGTCAAAATCAGAACCGCCAACCCCCGGATAATTATATATCGGGTCGAAATGCGAGTTGCGGTACATATTCCACTGTCTTACTTCCCAGCCGTCCGGCATATTATCGCCGTCGCTGTGCTTATTAACCGGGTTCGACCCGATGCTCACTTCACCATAAACATAAGAAGATGAGCCGCCGTAGTATTCATGAATCCCTTCCGGATAATCCTCAGCTAATATCTTGTTATTATAACCGTCAATAAGAAAATCACCGTCCGTATCTATCTCGGATGCGCTCGTTTGATAGCCGGTTATAGTACCATAGTACTCCTGGCCATCAGTCAAGCCGTCCCCATCTGTATCGGCACCATCCGGAACGAGCGAGTTCAAATTCAGTGAATGCTCGATACTGTTTATCAAACCGTCACTGTCCGTATCGTTACCGGCATCGGAACCGTAACGCGGGTCTAACGCCTTTGTCCAGACAATATCAAGCTCCGCATTGTCGTATTCCCACTTATCCTTCATTCCATCGCTATCGGTATCATCTGAATTTGCATTTAAATCGCATTCATCCCAGTCGTGACCTGCCCACGGATAAGGGTGATAGTCGTTGCTGTTACCGTTATAACTTACTTCAGCATTATCATTTACCCCGTCACCATCCGTATCGGAATTATCAGGCTCAAGCCCCCAGCTGACCTCAGCGCCGTCTTTTATACCGTCTCCATCGGTATCGGCACAAAGTGGGTTACAGCCGTAAACCGCCTCGGCCCCGTCTAAAAGACCATCGGCATCGGTATCCGGATTCTGCGGGTTTGTATCCGCCTGGTACTCCTGCAAATTGGTAAAATTATCATTATCAGGATTTCCCACCGCATCATTAACAGTAGGATTCAAGCTATTATTAATTTCCCAGCCGTCCGGCATTGTATCGCCATCTGTATTGGGGTCGTATGGGTCGGTTATATAGCCGTAAGTACCATTGATTTCGTCATAGTCCGACAAACCATCATCATCGCTATCAGGCCGAACAGTAATCGAAACCTTTGCTATATTGCTCTCATATTCTCCGTCATAAGCAATAAATTCAAAACTGTCATTGCCGTCATAACCGGCAAACGGGCTATAGGTCGCCCTGTTTCCATCTTCGATAAGCGGCCCTTCTGCAGGATAGCTGACTACAAAATAATCGAGACTGTCGTTGTTTTCATCACTGCCCTGCATTACTATCTCTATAGACTGTCCCTCCGTTAATGTAATGTTCTGGTCTTCTGCTATGGGCGGATAAATTACTTCCGTCAGCCAGTACTCCGTAAAGTGCCACAGGTCGTTAGCATCAACAATACCATTATTGTCAAAATCACCGTCTATACCGCCGCCAGTTTGCTGCCAGTTTGCCGCAAATCCTGCAAAGTCGTTGAAATCTACAAACTCATCTTCGTCCAAATCCGGACTATAATACGGACTAGATGCTCGCGCAACCGTCAACACAAACAACAAAGCAATGACAATAAACAACAATATTTCGCTGTTAAACATCATAAATCAAACTTTTATCCGTATCTTTTTCTTAGAACAGGTCTACAGACAATCCCTCTCAAAATACGACTTATACTTCACAATATACGAATTATTTACGGCGTATCTTGTGGACTGTACGTTTTCTCGAACGGGGGCAGTATTTCTTCAGCTCAATCTTCGGCGTACCTTCCGCCACACTGACATTAGTACGGTAGTTTCTGTTACCGCACTCGGTACACTCCAGCCATACATCTTCACGTTTTGTTTTCTTTTTCGCCATATATCAAAGTCCCGGCCTTCTGCCGAAGTCGCTAAATAACGTTTAAACGGACAAAATTATTTTGCATTTGGATATTTAGACCCACGTTTAACGTGGCTTTTTCAGGAATCGATATCCACAAATTCAATTGTTTTGTCTCTGCCTGGGTTACTCGATAATCTTTGTTACTACCCCGGCGCCTACCGTTCTGCCGCCTTCGCGAATCGCGAATCGAAGTCCTTCTTCCATAGCTATCGGTGATATAATCTCAACCTGCATTGCTATGTTATCGCCCGGCATGCACATCTCTGCCGGTTTACCTTCACGGCTCTGCAACCCGAGAATACCTCCGGTTACATCGGTCGTGCGGAAATAGAACTGTGGCTTATAACCGGCGAAGAACGGCGTATGACGGCCGCCCTCTTCTTTAGTCAGAACGTAAACTTCGGAGTCGAACTTGGTATGCGGTGTTATCGAACCAGGCTTGGCAACCACCTGCCCGCGGACAAGGTCTTTTTTCTCGACACCGCGGAGAAGAAGCCCGACATTATCACCTGCCTGACCTTCATTAAGAGTCTTGTTGAACATCTCGACTCCCGTTACAACCGTCTTTCTGATATCTTTTGACAGGCCGATGATTTCAACCTCTTCTCCGACCTTTATTACCCCACGGTCAATACGCCCAGTCCCAACCGTTCCTCTTCCTTTAATGCTGAAAACGTCCTCAACAGGCATAAGGAAAGGCTTATCTGTCTCGCGGACGGGCATTGGGATGTACTCGTCCATGACCTTGAGCAGTTCCACAATCGGTGGGCAAGACGGGTCGTCCATTGACGTGGCTCTCATCGCAATGCTCGCAGAGCCACGAATAATTGGGGTATCATCGCCGGGAAACTCATACTTGTTCAGAAGGTCTCTTATTTCAAGGTCAACCAAATCCAGCAGCTCAGGGTCATCCACCAGGTCAACTTTATTTAAGAAGACCACAATTTTCGGGACGTTAACCTGCCTTGCCAGAAGAATATGCTCCCGCGTCTGAGGCATCGGTCCGTCGGCGGCACTGACAACGAGAATCGCACCATCCATCTGGGCGGCACCGGTAATCATATTCTTGACATAGTCGGCATGGCCCGGACAGTCAACGTGTGCATAATGCCTGTTCTCCGTCTCGTACTCCACGTGTGCGGTGGATATCGTAAGAATCTTTGTGTCGTCTCGACGGCCCTGCGCCTCGGATGCCTTGGCTATGTCATCATACGATTTGAACTTCGACAAACCCTTCAGCTCCATTACCTTGGTCATCGCCGCGGTCAGTGTGGTCTTGCCGTGGTCCACGTGACCAATCGTACCAACGTTTATGTGTGGTTTTGTCCTTGCGAATACTTCCTTAGCCATTTCTTATCAAACCTCCAATCTGCTGGTTAGTATTGTTTAACTTTCTCAAATCCGTTTTTTATATTCTATAATTTGAACGCTTAACACCTGCACATCGAATACCGATTATGCCTGCTCGCATTTAGCTGCTGGTGGGACTTGAACCCACGACCCCGTCCTTACCAAGGACGTGCTCTACCACTGAGCTACAGCAGCGATTTTATTCGTCGCTTCCGTCTTCGTCCCAATACATCAGGACTACGCCGAGACGGGCGTGGCTCGTCGCTTGTATCTCGTGAAACGAAGAATGAGCATCAGGGCCACTATTCATTAAGGACTAACGACTAATACCCATCTTTTTTGGCCTTAGGCCTAAAAAAGATAAACAACTTCCCTACACCTTTCGCCCATCGAAATTTTTATCTGCAGTTGGGGCGCAGGGACCGTTTTTTCGTACAAAATCAAGTTATAAGAACAAGGCAGTTTACTAAACCCGCAGCAAAAGAAAAACAGAAAAATTGAAAAAAAATGAAAAATTTTTGAAAAAAACCGCAGAAATAGCCCAAATTAACAGTGATTTTACTTTCTTAGACGCTGATTACGCAGAGAACGCTGTCTATTTATAGCCACAAATCCGTCTTCCAGCCTATAGCAGGTAAACATTGAAACTACGGCGGACAAGTACGCTGATTAAATGATTATGATATTAGGGTTAATTGACGAACGTCAATCAACGGACATATACTATGCGTGTTATGAGGGAGATTATTCATACTCAAATAATTTTGGTAAATCGGGGGCGAGGGATTTCAGCTTTGCGTTGACCTGCTCTTTGCTGAGGCCCATTTGTATTAGAAGGCCGGCATAGTTTTCAATAACAGTCATAAGATGGGGGTGCTGATGGCCGGTTCGACGGGTAAACTGTAGTAAAATTTCTACGGTCCGCCTGGCAATCGGCTCAGCCTCTTTTAAGCGATTGGTCGCCTGATACAACTGCGCCAGGTTGTTGAGGTCTGTGGCGACATCGGGATGGTCTTTTCCGAAGGCGGCCTCATCTATTTTCAAGGCACGAGTCACAAGGGGCTCAGCCTCTTTTAAGCGATTGGTCGCCTTATACAACTGCGCCAGGTTGTTGAGGCGGATGGCGACATTGGGATGAACCTTTCCGAAGGCGGCCTCATCTATTTTTAAGGCACGAGTCATAAGGGGCTCAGCCTCTTTTAAGCGATTGGTATCCTTATACAACAGCGCCAGGTTGTTGAGGTCTATGGCGACATCAGGATGGTCTTTTCCGAAGGCGGCCTCATCTATTTTTAAGGCACGAGTCATAAGCGGCTCAGCCT
The DNA here is from genome assembly GCA_016930645.1 of Sedimentisphaerales bacterium. Classification (GTDB taxonomy): domain Bacteria; phylum Planctomycetota; class Phycisphaerae; order Sedimentisphaerales; family Anaerobacaceae; genus JAFGGH01. The sequence continues at coordinate 35,592 of JAFGGH010000026.1, read as the reverse complement.
CTTTTAAGCGATTGGTCGACTTATACAACTGCGCCAGGTTGTTGAGGTCTGTTGCGACATCAGGATGGTCTTTTCCGAAGGCGGCCTCATCTATTTTTAAGGCACGAGTCATAAGCGGCTCAGCCTTGTGATATTCGGCATTTTGGTAATAAATCGCAGCAACTTCACTCAAGACTGATGAATCATCGCCGGTTAGACTTACTATTTTATCGCAGTATTGCAGGGCATCTCGTAATTTTCCCGCATAAGAGGCATTTTGCATGCGTGCAGTGTATATTTTAATCTGTGCATCGTCTTTTTTCTCCTGTACAGCATCCAGAAATTGCTGAGTCTTATCCAGCAATTTATCGGCCTTTTTGGGATTTCCTTCGGCAATAGCCTTTAACGCCAGAGCATAAGGACCGGCATCATCATTTATCCGGGCGGCGATGTCTTTTGTTTCCTGCGAGACCTGTGGAATTTTCTGCTGCGGGCTGCTAACTGAGGAAATCTGCTGCTGTTTGAGTAGCTCTTCAAGCTGAGCTATTTTATCTTCGTTACGGCCAAGAATAACTTTGAGTTCTTTAACACCTGTCCGGATTTCTTTTGTAGTTTTATCAATGCCATCCAATTTATTCAGTATCGAGTTAAACTCATTTTGCGTAATTTCTGTAAGGGCATTTATCTGTTCATTCGATAATTTAATCAAGTTGGATATAAGTTTTTTTATCTGTTCGGTTCCAGCGGCAGCGAGTGCGGCGTTTGTGGTCGATAGCTCAGATTGAGACAATAATTCTTCGAACTGTTTATCGGGTAGCGATGCGTCTAAGGCTCTTCGCTTTTCTTTTGGTAACGCGGCTAATTCCGAGATGAATGTGAATAAGGTTTTGCCAAAAGCGGAGGTTTCCACACCTGCCAGAAGGGCCTTTAATATAGCATTTAGGATGTCTTTACGCTCTGCCATAATTATTTAATTTTAATTTTCATCGAAACGATGAAATCGGCGTCTGATTATTCATTGTTGTGTTGCTTTCTCACCGCCAAGTGACTCGAATGCTACTAATTTATGAATTCAAATTCAAGATAATTATTAAAAGAAGGGAAATCAGTAAATGGAGTGATGGATTAATGGTAACAACGCGGCCGTTTCCGTCTTCACCCGATACCAGCCATAGGCTGGTAAAAATCGTGATTCGCCGTGACAGGCCGGCGACTGTTAAATAAAATGGGTGATGCGGGACAAATCAACACTGCACCTGTCTTTGCCTGCGGCAGATAAAAATTCGGAGGACGGAGGAAGGATATAAGATTTGAGATTTCAGATTTGAGAAAAAAGTGGTCGTGCCGACCACTGCTAAATAAAAATACGAAATAAGTTGAGAACCCCCTGCGGTGCAGGGGGCTAACAAAACCCCCGTTGAAACTGGGGTCTAAATATTTTGAGTACCCCCTCGATACCCGCCTTCCGTCTGCGTTAAGATTTCCACCCAGCACGGGGCTGGGTGCTATATAAATCCCTCGCCGCAAGCAGCGAGGCTAAACGAACTGGATTCTTGTCCCTGCTGTTTCGTAAGACTAAACAAGACGCAGGGACTTATGGGAAGTTTAAATAAGCGAAATCGCCTCGGTGTTTTTTTGCGGCGGAGTCGTAGGCGCGTGCGGCGGCTTCCTCGTCCTCGAAGAAACCGAAACTTTTTCTTCGGCCTTGTATGTAAAGAATGACCTGCCACTTATTAAAACTTTTGACCCACCTGACTCCTTTGTATTTTGATTTTCCGGCATTTTTGCCCCTAATGCTGTTCCATACATTTTGCCGGGCGGTTGCGATTCTCAGATTGACTTTCCGGTTGTCCATAGTATTTCTGTTTTTATGGTCCACCATCAGGTCAGAGGCAGGGACACCGTATTTTTCCGCGTATTCTTTCAGGGCAGAGGCCATTATGACCCTGTGCATATACTCATTCTGCTTGGTTTTATTATAATATACGGTTCGTGAGGCATAGGCAGAGTAAGGGGCAGGCTTGTATCGCCATTTGAACTGTATTAAATAATCGTAGTCGTCCGGGTCAACGATGGCGTAAACATTCGAATTTCCAAGTAATATCCTGCGGAAAGGATAGCCATAGCGGATTCTGCGATATAGAAGAAGCAAAGATAGGCCTAAACGGACAATGAAAGCAGGTATGGGCAGTGTGATTTTGACTGGGGTGATTTGCATGTGAGGTGATGAGTAAATGGGTAAATGAGTTGAGGATTTCCTCTCGGCGAAGGGATTTATTAGCTTTGAAAGGCCTTTTTTGGGTTAAAAAGGCCGTTTAGTGTTGTATTGTATTCTAATTATGTGGTATTTTAACATATTATCTAACACTTGTCAAGGAAAAAATGCCCAAAAATAAAGAATTTTTGCAACGAAGGTGTTAATAGTGTCCGATGTCTAAATAAGCGTGTATTTATGAGGGCATAAGAGCAAATGGGAATAAATCTCTTTGACTCTGCAGCCTTTTGTGGTAGAATTATTAATGCTTTTGAAGGAGCGAATCATATTTTTTAACCATTTAAATGGAAAATGTCTGACTAAAATAATTATTTGTTTGGGGATATTATGAAATCACATTTACTATCAGTTTTAGCACTTATTGTAATGTTTGTTTTCACTTCGTTTAATTTGTCCGATTCCCAGGCTGCAACAATCGCTCAATGGGATTTTGAAGATGGAACAGACGGTACTTCGTTTTCAGATATGCCGAGCGGCGGCTCCGTTGATATCGAAAACGGTTATATTATGCTTGGATATGACACCACTTACGGTGCTTCATTCTCGGACGAAACACCCGACTGCAGCGGTCTGAGCGCCTATTGTAACGGCGGTCAGGACGGCTATACGACCAACAATACCTTTAACAGCTGGTCTCCTGAGGTATGGACGATTGAAATTTCCGCCCGTCTGGATGATATTTCCGGGTGGGAAACACTCATCGGCCGCGACGGTTCTTCCTACGGTCACAACGAAGCGGACTTTTATCTGCAGAAAAACAATATAAACGGGGCCTTTCGACTCAATTTTCTGGCCGTTGACGATACACGATATATTCTGGACAGTAACTTTGTTCCGGCATCCGGCAAATGGTACCATTTGGCGGTTACCAGCGACGGAACGAATTTAACGATGTATTGTGACAAACTGGATGAGGCTGGTTATCAAGTGGTCGCAACGCTGACGATGACCGGGTCTTCGCCTTCCGACAATGCCATAGTGGAGGACAATTTCAACTGGACTTTCGGCCGCGGCTGGTACAACGGCAGCAGCGTAGACCATATTTCGGGCTATTTTGATAATGTTCGTTTCAGCGATGTGGTTTTGGATCCGGATGATTTTCTCGGGTATAATCCTGTTTTAATAACAGAATCAGAGGGCAAGACCGTGCTATTCAGAGGCGATACGGTCTATACGGATGAGTATTACATTGTTTTGAAAGAAGAACCGACTGACAATGTCACCGTGACAGTTACACCTCCTGCGGGTTTGACTGTCGGTAATGGTAACGGTCAGAGTCGGGATGTAATATTTACCGATCAGAATTGGGATCAGCCCCAGACAATCGTTGTTGCAGTTGCAGATGCACAAGCGACACTGGATGATATCGAGTATATTCAACATTCGGTTCAGAGTAACGATCCATCTTATAACGGTGTGCCCGTTTGCGACATCGCAGTCTATATCGAAGATGATAGTTGCGGTCTCTGGGGGTATCTCGAGGCGGATTATAATCTTGATTGCACGGTAGACCTGAAAGACCTTGAGATATTCAGCAATTTATGGCTTTGGGCGGAAGCTCCCCTTAATCTTCTTAATTTTAATAACATAGCCACCGATTGGCTGGAAAATACATTTACTTATGACGCGGATCTGTACAGCCGTTCGATACAGGAATCGGATGACCCGTTTTTTATTAATACGGCAAATGTCTTAAATACAATTGATGAGAAAATATACGGTCACTTTCTGGAGCATATCTATCATTCCGCCAATGGCGGACTTTGGGGTGACCTGGTCTGGAACCGCAGTTTTGAGTTGTCCGGCAGCGGCGGCGGTATCTGGTCGATCGATGGCAGCGACCTTGTGCAGTCGAGCATGGCCACGGATGTCCACATGGAGTTTGGCAATTCGTCGTGGACGGATTATGAGTTTACGCTCCAAGCTAAAAAAGACAGCGGCAATGAAGCCTTTTTAATTCTGTTTAGAGCCGCGGACAGTGATAATTTTTATTGGCTCAATATCGGCGGCTGGGGTAATACACTGCACGCAATCGAAAAAGAAGTCAACGGCAGCCGCAGTACGGTTACTTCTCAAGTCAGCGGCAGCATTACCACGGGCCAGTGGTACGACATCAAGGTTCGATGCGAAGACAACAATATAAAGACCTGGCTGGATGAAGATCTTCTTTTTGATTATACTGATAGCAGCAGTCCTCATTTAGCAGGTGCCGTTGGTGTAGGGACATGGTCCACACAGGCAAGATTCCGAAATATTGAGGTGACCAACCTGGCAGGTACCACAACGCTCTTTAGCGGTTTACCGACCTTACCACCTGCTCCGTTCGGTGCTGATTTCTGGACGTTGTTCGGCAGCGGTGACGCAACAATAAGTACTGATTCTCTGAACGATAACTACAGTGTTCAGATCATTGGCGACGGCAGCGCTACCGGCCTTCAGCAAGATGACTTTAAGTTTACTCAACAGGCCTATAGTGGAAGCTTATGGATGAAAGGAACCCTGCCGGCTGGTGTCTCTGTACAATTGATGGACGGCTCAACCGTTCTCGGACAGGATACCCTGTCAGCACCGACGACGAGCTGGGGTGAATACGCTTTTTCCATTACCCCGAACGCGGAAACAAATGACGGCTCTTTGCGAATTACTCTGCTTGGTGACGGTACCGTTCTTATTGATCAGGTCAGCATGATGGGACAGGACGCCATCAATACCGGCGGCTATCGTCCCGATCTGCTGGAAGCAGTAAGCGAATTGCGCCCGCCTGTCATTCGCTGGCCGGGCGGTTGCTTTGCCTCATTATATCTCTGGAAGGACGGTATTGGCCCGCAACATACACGTCGTCAGTATCCGGCGTATATGTGGGATGACCAGGATACCAGCTCGTACGGAACCGATGAGTTCCTGCGAATGTGCGAACAAATTGGCTCAGAACCTCTGATTTGCATTAATACGGGTGTCCTGGACAGTGCCTGCGGGGCACCGGCTCAATGGAAGTTATCGCCGGATACCACCGAGACTTATGTTCAGTATGCACTTGACTGGATGGAATATTGCAACGGCGATGTGGGTACCACATGGGGTGCGGTTCGTGCGGCCAACGGTCATCCACAGCCGTATAATGTTACCTTCTGGGAACTCGATAATGAAACCTGGGCGGCCGGTTCGTCAGCTTATATTACGGCGGTTCAGCAGTTCGCGCCGGCCATGCAGGCCAAAGCCGCCGCACTGGGAGTACCGATCCAACTTAGTGCTGTCGGCAGCGGAGGTTATGACCAGAGCTGGAACCATGACATTATCGATGACTGCGCGACTCTTATTGATTATATCAGTGTTCATTATTACGAGGATCCAGGCAACTTTAAATCCGGTCCTGATAGTTATGAGAATTATATTATCAGCCTGGCTGGTTACATCGCAAACTCTGCCAATCCGGATATGAAGATTTACAATTCTGAATGGAACGCACAGAGTACCGACTGGCGGACGGGTCTGTTTGCCGGCGGATTGTTGAATGTTTACGAGCGACAGGGCGCTAACTTTAAAATTGGCGGTCCGGCTCTGTTTTTGCGGCATACATCCGCAGGTGCCTGGGATAATGCGTTTATCAATTTTGACCATACCGGCTGGTTTGCGGCCCCGAACTATGTTGTGATGAGACTCTGGCATGACCATTACGCTCCGAATGTTGTTGAAACAACGGGCACGGACACAAATTTGAATGTCGTTTCGACACTTTCTGACGATGAAAAGACCCTCTGCATTCAGATCGTAAATCCCGATCCGGAGGATAAATCCATTGAGCTTGAAATTGACGATTCCTTTATTCCGGAAACCGCGTATATGGATTATGTGGCGCCGGGTGATTTATACGCCCATAATACACTGGCTAATCCGGATGCGGTACATGTTCAGTCAAAAGTCGTCTGCATGAACGGTCAGGTTCTTCGCTTTATTATGCCGGCCTATTCCGCCGGCGTGGTAACAATTCATACTACCCAACCCCATACGACTGAGTATTTGTACAGCTTCTTTCAGGGTAACGGAGACGGTTTGCATCTGGCATATAGCGATGACGGTTTGACTTTTACGGCCTTAAAGAATAATACGACGTTTGTCACCCCGATAATCGGCAGCAATCTCATGCGTGATCCCAGTATTTGCCAGGGTCCTGATGGGATGTTCCACATGGTCTGGACGACAGGCTGGAATGATAACGGCATAGGGATCGCGCATTCGGCGGATTTGATTAACTGGTCATCGCAGACCTATCTGCCGTCTAATCTGCCAAATGTTGATAATTGCTGGGCACCGGAGATATTTTATGATGATGAGACCGGCAAGTATCTTATAGTCTGGTCATCGACAATTAACGGAAGTCCAATCAGCGGTCATCGTCCGTATTACATCTCGACGAGTGATTTTGTAACTTATACCAGTACCGCGATGTTTTACGATCCCGGCTGGAGCAGCATAGACTGGTTCATTGCCAAAGACGGGGACCGTTATGCCATGGTACTGAAAGACGAAAGGAGTAGCGGCAAGAATATTCGTATCACATTCAGTAACAATGCGGCAGGCCCTTATGATGTGCCTCCTTCATCTTCGATTACACCTGGCGGGCTTTGGGTAGAAGGTCCCTCGATGATAAAAGTCGGCGCCGAATGGCTTCTCTATTATGACGCCTATATCGAAGGTTACATGGGCGGCCAGTCTTCGACCGAACTGTCAAGCTGGACAGACAGGAGAAATGATATATCCTTTCCAAGCGGTACCAGACATGGCACGGTATTTAAGGTGACACAAGAGGTCGCCGATGCGCTGTTGGCACTATAAATTTTAAGCAGACAAATTCCACCATTCATTTACGGATGAATTAAACGTAATCGTTGGTGTTTATCGCATAACCCAGGACTGGCCGAGGAACTTAATTTTTTGGGCGTCTCTGAATTTCGGATCGCCGCTAATCGTGTAATCCATCTCGAGAGTCTTGCGAAGATAGACCTTTGTCGGCTCACCCGAATCGTTCATGGGCGGCAGCTCTATTACCTTCGTCTCATTGCTCAGGCCTGACGCGAACAGGCTGATTTGCTTTGCCTTTTCGTCGAAGTCCGGCCAGATGATTGCTAAGTCACGTGCGTTTTCTTCGCCCTGCAGGATTTTTGCTCCGCTTGTATCGAGCATTTCGAGGAACGGATAGAGGCCCATGTGTCTTTTTTTGATATAATCGAAGACTCCTTTTGGCACATTACGCCCTGCCGGGATAATCTGGAAGGTATCGGTCATCAATTCGCAGTTGGGGTAAAAATTAATATCCTTTTCTGTGTTGTTTGTTATCGACAAAATGATGTACCAGTATCTTTTCGTTTCGGCGTCCGGGCCGCTCTTGAGTTTAATCTGCTCGATGTGAGTGAATTCCACGTCGGCGGTCCACTGCAACGGGCCTTGTACCATTACCGGCTTCGGCCCTGCCATAGCAGCGCAAGAGACTGCTATGATTAAAGACAAGCTAAAATACAAAAAATACCTCATCACTGACTCCAGTCATAATACGAATTAACACTTACATTTTACACTAAAACCCGATTTATACCAAGCATTATTTTTCTCAAATTGACCGTTCCGATAAATCGGGACGGCCAATTTGCGCGTCGCTCGTCGCCGGTATCTCGTCTTTCGCTTTGTTGAGGCCGACTAAGTCGGCGACTATTTTAGCTATCGGCAAAATGCCTTTGCATTCAAGAAGCCTGTTTTTCGTCCGATATTATAGTTTCGTCTAAATGGCTTATGCAAAGGGATTTTATTAGTTGCTCTAATAAATAATAATTGCCTGAACGCTTAAATTTAATTATGTTATCGGCTGACGGAATTATGGTTTCGGAGTCATTAAGGATAAGAGCATGGCCGAAGAGAAAAAACAACTGCTGCGACAGATTGAGCCTCTGCTCGAAGCTGACGACAAACAGGCCCTTCGTGCTTTACTGGATGATTCGCGTTCCAGTAATATAGCTGAGGTCGTTGAAATCCTGGACGAGCAGGGCCGTCGTTCTGTCTTTGACGTCCTTGACAGGGAAACCAGCGCCGAGGTGCTCGAAAAAGTCGATGAGGCGACACGCTCAAATCTTTTTGAATTGCTCAAAGACCACGAGTTGCGCGCTATTATTCTCGAATTAGACCTCGATGATGCGGCTGACCTTCTTGCTGAATTGCCCGAGGAAGAATGTCAGGGACTTTTATCAGAGATATCGCCTGCTATAGCCACAAAAATCCGCAAGCTGATGAGCTACAGCGAAGACTCGGCAGGCGGCATTATGGACCCCGTGCTGATGAGCGTAACTGAAGATGCCACAGTCGCCGAGGCGGTCAGCAAAATCCGCTCGGCTGAAATTGACGAGGACTTTTATTCCATCTTCGTAGTTGACAGTAACAGTAAATTCCTCGGTGATGTTCGTATCAGACATCTGTTGACCGCTCCGGAATCGAGGAAGATAAAAGAGCTGCTCGAAGAAGATACCATATATGTCAACGCAGACGCCGACCAGGAAGAGGTCAGAAATATATTCAGAAACAACGACCTTATCGTAATACCAGTTCTTGATAACCAGCGCCGGTTAATCGGCAGAATTACGGCAGACAGAATTATCGAAGTTGCCGAAGAGGAAGCTGCCGAAGACCTCTACGCTATGGCCGGCACCGAGCCTGAAGAGCTTGAGGATTTCCGCGCTTTTCACGCAGCGAGAATACGAATGACCTGGCTGCTGCCCTGTTTGTTAGGGACATCTGTTACCGCCCTCATTATGACATTTTTTAAAAGTCACGAGCCTTTGGTTTATCTTACAGCGGCTGCGTTTGTGCCTATGATAGCTGCCATTAGCGGCAACGCCGGGTTGCAGACATCGGCAATAGTAGTCTCCGGTTTGGCAACAGGCCATTTAGCTGCGTTGAAATTTTCACAGGTATTTTCAAGGGAAACCCGAATTGCCCTTTTAGTGGCGCTGGCCTGCGGTGTGCTGGGGGGTATTGCCTGTTCGATTATGCTGAATTTCAGGACATCAGAGAGCGAATCGATTCAAATAACAAGATTAGTGCTGGCATTTGGAACAGCGATGTTTTCGGCTATTATGGTTGCGACAACGCTTGGCCTGGTTTTACCGTTTCTGTTCAGGAAAATCGGCATTGACCCTGCGATAAGTTCCGGCCCGCTGGTTACTACTGCAAATGATTCAATCAGCGTTGCTATTTATTTGACACTTACTTTGGCTCTGGCCGGTTAAAAAAACCGTATATAGCTTTTTTATCCGCCTTTTGTTGCCGATATCCCGATATCAGCTTTTCTTCAGGGTTGACAATTACGTTGAAAGTCTTATAATACATAAGTTTAAGGATGTTTTGCTAAAATTGAGCTTCTAACATATCCTTTTTGGGAATTTGGGTTTACGCGATAACTTTTTAGACAGGAATTTATGGCAGATGAAGAACCAATTTTAGAATCGGTTATAAGTGATTCTGAGAAGAAGCTGGACAGGTTTTTCCGCGCGGCGATAAAGAACCGAGCCAGCGACCTGCATTTGAAAGTCGGCCAGCCGCCCAAACTTCGCATGTACGGCGGTCTGAAAGATACAACCGGCGAAGTTATGACGGAAGAACGCATCGAAGAGCTTGTTTTTGAAATTCTTACCAATGTTCAAAAGAAATTGTTCCTTAGCCAGGGTACACTTGACTTTGCATACGAACTTGAGAAGAAAGATCGTTTCAGGATTAATATTTTCCGCCAGAGAGGAGCTATCAGTATGGCTGCCAGGCGGGTCGAATCGAGGGTGCCCCAATTCGAGGAGCTGCACCTGCCGAAAACCCTGGAAAAGATTGCCGACCGCGGACAGGGGCTGGTTCTCGTTGTCGGGCCGACCGGCTCGGGTAAGACAACGACAATCGCATCGATGATTGATTTTATCAACCAAAACCGAAACTGCCATATAGTTACAGTGGAGGACCCTATTGAATATGTCTTTCAGGACAAAAAGGCGATAGTATCACAGCGTGAAGTCGGCATCGATGTAAAGGACTTTGACGAGGCGCTGACATATCTAATGAGACAGGACCCCGATGTAGTTTTTGTCGGCGAGATGAGGGAATCAAAAACCGTTACCGCCGGTATGAGGGCTGCCGAGACAGGACACCTCGTATTCGGAACTATGCACTCGGCAAACGCCTCACAGGCGGTCGGAAGGCTGCTTGAGCTGTTCCCGCAAAATGAAAGAGATATGATAAGGCAGAATTTAAGCCTTACCCTAAAAGCTATAGTAAGCCAGTTATTGCTGCCCAGTATAAAAGAAAAAATCGACCGTGTCCCTGTTATCGAAATAATGCTTGCCAATCCCCAGGTCAGAAAAATGATAGCTGAGTCGCGGGAATCGGACCTGCCAACCGTGATAAGAGCCTGTCAGAATGAAGGTATGATTGACATCACGGAAAACCTCTGCAAGCTGATAAAAGAAGGTTTCATTGACCCCAGAGACGCTTTCAAATATGCGCCTAATCCTGAGGAATTGAAAATGGCGTTGAAAGGGATTAAGACAACAGCCAGCGGAATATTATAAGCCAATTGGTCAATTAATAATGGAGTATTAGATGTCGGAATCAGTACTAATCGCTTCACTTTTTGGTGAATATATTTCTATTGTCAAGTTCGTTATTTTACTTGTGCTTTTCTTCCCCTGGCTGGCGTTATTGAGCTGGATTTACGAAGATGCAAGAGCTGTAGGTCTGGATGAAAGACGCTGGGTCGGTATCATTCTTACCATAGGCGCGGTTTTCTTCGCCCTGTGGCTGCTCATACCTGTTTTTATTGTCGGATTATTACTATATGCCATTGGTGTTGGTGCTGCGGCGCTGATTTATGTTATGCAGCGAAATGCAAAGGTTCCTGATTTTGAAAAAGTGCTTACACCTGACCATATAATGGGGCTTTTTTCAAATCCGGATAAAAAGCTTGATAAATATGAAAGCCTTAGTTTCATTTCAGCCAACAATAACGAAATTCCGGTACCCGAAACAAAGACGCCTGAATTTTTCGGCTTTAAGGCCGCCCACGACTTGTTTTCAGATGCAATCTACAGGCGAACAAGCGATATTGTTCTTTCACCTGCGGGCGATTCTTACAGGATGACTTATATTGTTGACGGGACAACATTAAAGCAGCCGGAATTATCGAAAGAACAGGTTGAAAGCCTTTCCTTTTTCCTGAAACAGCTTGCAGGTCTTAATCTCGAAGAAAGACGGAAACCTCAAAAGGGACACTTCCGGACAACTCAGGAGCAAGGAAGCTGCAAATGGGAGATTACAACCGCAGGTTCAACAGCCGGAGAGCAACTCAGAATCAAGCAGATAACACAAAGCAGTATTTACAAGCTGGCGGAAATCAACCTTACCGATGGGCAATACAAGCAACTAAATTCCATACGTGATATGAAGCAGGGTTTGTTTCTTATAACAGGCCCAAGGCAGTCAGGAGTCACAACCACTTTTTATGCGTTTCTAAGAAACCACGACGCCTTTCTGAATGTGATTAACGCGCTTGAGATTAGGCCGTCTGGAGAATTACCGAATGTAACTCAGGAAGTTTATTCACTAAGCGACAGCGGCACCACAACATACGCCAAAAAGCTTTTATCGATGGTACGTATGAGTCCCGATGTCCTCGGTGCGGCTGACGTAAAAGACACAGATACAGCCCAGATAGTTACCAAAGCCGCAAAGGACGGTGTAATCGTTTACGCAACCATCGAAGCTGACAGCACTACGAACGCACTGGCAAAATGGATTAAACTCGTTGGTGACAGAAAGGCGATTGCAGAGACACTTGTCGGGATAAGCAATCAGAGGCTGTTCAGAACTCTGTGTTCTGAATGCAAACAGGCCTATGAACCGAACAAAGAGCTGTTCAGGAAATATAACATACCACCCGGCAAGGCCAGGGTACTTTACAGGGCGGGCAAGGTCGTTTACGACAAACGCGGCAAGGCTTATCCCTGTGAACATTGTCAGGAAATCGGATACTACGGAAGAACATGCGTCTTTGAAACTGTGATGATTAACAACGAGCTTAAAAAAGCAATCATTGAGTCAAAGTCGCATCAGGATTTAGCAATACAGATGAGAAAGAATAAAGTTAAGTACCTTCAGGAACAAATGCTCGACAAAGTGCTCGAAGGCGCGACTTCAATCGATGAGATGATAAAAATGCTTTCAGAGCAAAGACAGGGACGGCAAAGAACGGTTTAATGTAACACGGGCTTTAAGCCCGTATTACATGTTTATTGTTCTTTGAAAAAACAAAGGAACGTTAAATAAAATTCGAAATCCGAAACGAGAATCGTCGTTAGTTAATCGGTTTCGCGGCTCGTAACGGTTTACGTAGAACGTTTTACGATACGAGCCTCGCAAACGAAAACGATATTTGTTTATACGTTCCATTATTTATTAAAAACTCAATAAATTATATGGAGTGTTGCCAATGACGGTATTAATCGTATTGCTGATTATAGTAGGCTTTATTTTATATCAGGCCCTAAAAGACACGCTGGCCAGGTCGATAGTAACGGTTTTTGCAATCATTCTTGCCGCGGTAGTCAGTTTCGCCTTTTTCGAGCAGACTGCTGATTTGATTATCAGCAGGACAACAGATTCTTCAAGAAAAGCTCTGGTTGATTTTGCTCAGCCCTTATCGTTTATACTTCTGTTCGTAATAGCATTTTCAGTCTTTCAGTTTCTAAGCATGTATCTTCTGAAAAAACATATCGAGCTTAGCCCCTTAGCTGAAAAAATCGGCAAAGTAGTTTTCGCCGCAATATCAGGTTTGATTTTTGCCGGAATCATTTTGACCTTTACGGATTTAGCTCCTATTTCAAGAAAAATTACGTATCAGCGCTTTGACAAGACCAATCCGAATCCTGACTACCCCAAAAAAGCCTTTTTAAATGCCGACGTTTTCGCGACAGGCTTATTCTGTAACCTTAGCAGCGGTTCTCTAAGCGGAAAGAAAAGCTTTGCTGTAGTGCACCCTTCTCTGATAGACGAGACTTTTTTAAATTTCTTGGCCAAAGAAAAGAATTTTGATATTCTGACATCAAAGCCGGCTATTCAAGTACCCCAAAAAAACGCCGCGTGGTTTGCTTCCGACCAGTTGAAGGATACAAATGGCAATAATATTACACCCCAATACGGCCATGAGTTAGTCATAGCAAGGATTGGTATTAAAAGGTACGGCTCGCCCTTCAGCCTTTCTCAGCTCAGGCTAATCTGTAATGAAAAAACTGCTGAAAATCCCCTCAAAGGAATCGGTATCAACGCCTATCCAATCGGATATATCAAAGGGAACCGGGTCGAAAAGAAAAACCTTTCGGATGTTATTACTGTCGAACCAACAGATTTTACTGACGGTGTACGCTGGTTTGATTTTGTCTTCAATGTACCGAATAACTATGTACCCGTCCTTGTGGCGTTCAAACAAAACAGCATTGTGGCAGTTCCAAAACTCGCAAGTGAAGCTCCAGCCACAACCACAACTCAAATAAATGTCACAGTTATCGAAGTTCCCAAAGACAGTAATTCACCATAAGCAGTATAAAGGTATAAAGGGGACATTCTACTTTTTTCTGTTTTAGGGGATCTGCCTCTAAGATTGATGGAGCTTTCCATGCCAAGCCTGGCAGCAATTTATCGCTCTTTGTAAAGTAACACGAGCATCCTGCTCGTGTTACCACGGCCAGGCCTGTCCCGAGCGTAGTCGAGGGGATGGCCGTGGTACATATCGTTTTCGGTTTCGCGACTCGTCTCGTTTACCGTAAGACGTCTGCCGTTACGAGCTGCGACAACGAAACCGTTTTTACGTTTTTTAAATCCGTATCTGAAAAAATCCAGTTTATCCTGCCTGCCTTGCCGTAGCTTTAGCGAAGGCAGGTTATCCCTGTCTTAAAAAATCCTGTCAATCTGTGTCTGATCAGTTTGGTTACGGCTGTGCTGCTCCAAGTAATTTTGTGCCTCATTCGACTCTTTCGACTTCGCTCACTTCGACAAGCTCAGTACAAGCAAGGCAGGTTTGCTCAGGGTAGGTACTTTCGTGGCTTAGTGTTTAAAAACAGAAGTCTTTCCGTTAGGAGTCCTTAAGACTGCGGTTAATGAAAACGAGGGATAGGAAAGTTCCGGCGTCAGGCAGCCTGCACCATAGTTGCGGCAACCAACCGAATCTTCAAATCAACCGACGACCACAAGCTCTTCGAGGTCAAGCTCCATAAGATGCTCGAGATACTCGTTAAGCTCCTGTTCACTGAAATCTTCGAGGAACTCGGCTCGGGCCGTTTTGTTAATTTCGCAGATGCAGTCGATTAATTCTCTTTTGCTCATCTAATGCTACCCTTAAAACACCGTCTGTAAACCTTAAAGGTACTAAGCTGTATCGTCATCGGCAGCTTTTTGCCTTTAGCCTGTGTACGTTAATATTCGATTGTTAAGCTCAAAACATAAGACACAAAATACCGGATGCCGACAGTAAAAAACACTATATATAGCTATTGGACAGGTAAATCGGCTGATACAGCAAAGCAATGTCCAATAATATGAACTAAGCAGCCGTAAAACCGTCCGGAAAAATATGAAAAATAATTTTTCTGTAAACAAAATGATTATCAGGCTATTCTACAATTCTGTAAACTCGGGCAAATGAAGGTTCAGTAACGGCAAGGTTAGATGTCGAAAAGCACGGTAGAATTTGAAAATCTGGTTGATAAGTACGGCAAGCGTGTCCTCGGTACCGCGATGCGTGTACTTGGAGACGCCGGCAAGGCCCAGGACATACATCAGGAAGTATTCCTGAGTATATGGAAAAGCTGGCACAAGTTCAACGGCGAAGTCATTAATTGGGGCGGCTATCTCTACCGTGCGACCGTCCGCAAGGCCGTTGAACTTGCTAAAAAGGATTCGGGGCATTCCCTTCAAGGCCGGAATCCGAAAAGCCTTGCCAATAATGTTACCGCCGAGATGAACCTCAAAGCCGACGAGTTACGCCAAAATCTTGCAAAGATTATCGCTCAATTGTCCGAGCGACAGGCTGACGTATTCATTATGTCAAGATTAGAGGGACTTGAAAATGATAAGATTGCCGAGATACTCGGCTGTTCACCAGAAACCGTAAGGGTTCATCTGCACAGGGCGCTGAAGTTTCTGGCGAGTAAACTAACAGAATATTTCCCTCAACAACAGGCAGGTACCCTTAAAGGGTAGTAAGTTATGCGTTTGGTGATTGTAATTGATTGTGAATAAGAAACTTCTTTATTGTTATGGCGCAATTGTCAAGCGGGATTGGTATTAAAAATGAGTAATCACGAACAAATAAAAGAAAAACTAATCGATATGGCTCTGGGGCAGTTGCCCGATTCAGAAAAAGACACGATAACCAAGCACATCGAGGATTGCCCCCGGTGTGAGGCCCTTTACAACAACCTGGCAAAGGTGCTCAATGTTACCGAACAAATGCGAACAACCGTGTTCGATGAGCAGCTTTGCGATAACGCCAAAGACAGGTTATTTACCTCGATAAAATCCGAGCAGACCGCCCAGCCTGAGCATATCGACTTTGGAATATGGAGAACGATTATGAAGAATCCTTTAATAAAAATCGCAGCCGCCGCGTTGATAATTTTTGCGGTAGGCCTGGCAATAAGTATATGGCCAAAACATCAAGAAGATAAACCCTTTGTTACGGAAACACAGAATACCACTCAAAAGAATGTAACAAGCAACAAAATAAAACAGGAAATTAAGCTGGCGACAACAGAAGATAATATTCTGCAAAGACAGCTAAAGGACGCCGAGGCTATGTTCGCGGCAGCCGACACAAAAGGCCTGATTGAAATGCTCAAAACAGGCGAATACGAGGCCAAGGTCGCCGCGGCCAATTATCTCGCTCAGCTCGGTGATGTAAGTGCTATCGAGCCTTTGGAAACTACAGCAGAGCAATATGCCGGCACATCGCAGGACCAGCCTTTCGTGGATGCGGCTGAGCAGTTGAAAATTATCGTTTCGGGTTCGGGCCAACCGACCGGCGACGAGCAGGAGCCAGCAGCAGGCGCTTCGGCAAAAGATACTTTCGTAATCAACGAGATTCTGCAGGTACTGCCTGCCGAGACCCTGTTTTGCCTGAAGCTAAATAAATTGGATTACGGTCTTATGCAAATGGACCAGTACATAGACGGCGTGTCGCCGATTCCGATGGCGGCGACAATGGGAATTCGTATGCAGTTATCACAATTCTTAGCCGACCCGGCGCTTACTAATGTCGATACTATCAGCGATTTCGCTGTCTTCGGGGTAGTCAAGCCCGGCAGCGAAGGCGACAGTCCCGATGATGTGGCCGTGGCTTTTCTCGTACCGATGAAGGACTACGATAAATTCGTGGAAGAAAACACCAACTGCAGCAGCGCCGACGCTAACGGCGTTTCGATAATCAGCCAAGCCAATAAAAAAATGAATATGCTCAAGCTCGGCAACTATGGCTTAATCTGCCAGGCAGGCGGTTATCAGACATTACTCGATGTAGCCGAGATTCTGAAAGCTCCGGGCAAAAGCCTGTCAGGGACATTATCGGCGGCGGTTATGGCCGGCGCGCAGGAAAAACCGCTCTGGGCCTACACTAATATTCAGCAGTGCGAAAAAGTCTTCGGCGAATTTATCAAGGCGAAGATTCAAGAATCAAAAGGAGCCATGGACAAAGAAAATGCCAAGGTCGCTTTAGCACCGCTGCCTGCAGAGGCACTGGATTTCTACTTCGGTATGCTCGATATTCTTTTTACTGAAATGGATTATATCGCCGTTTCCGTCGAGCCGACCGCTGAAAAACTTGACATAGAGGTTACTTCTAAAGCTATCGACGGGACACCTATGGCAAGGATGTTCTCGACAAACCCGAACAAGAAGGTAAACCAGCTTCTGCCTTATTTACGTGAAGGCTCCATTTACAATATAGCTGGAAATATGAACTCGCCCTTCTGCGAAGAGCTGAGCCTCACATCTTACGACATTATGTCATTTATGTCGGACGATATTTCCGAAGAGACGATGGCAAAGACCCAGGAATTAGTCAATAAAATGGTTACGTCATCAGGCAACGGCGTTATGAGTATTAACATCGCTGACATGAACCAGGTCTTTGCTGACTTGAACCAGGTAATTTTCAATGTTGATGACGCTAATGGCAAAACGACAGTTTCCACCGGCTTAAAGTTCGACAAGCTGCTTGGCATAGAAGTTGAATACATCGTGGAAATGCGCGACGCGCAAACCTGGGAGACCGTCAACGATGAGATTATGCAGCTCTGGAGCAAAGGCGGATTCGCCGAAGCGTACAGCGATAGTTTTGGTATCGATACAGCTTACAATGTTGAGAAAAATGTCGAAACTTACCGAGGCGTATCGATAGATTCCGCCGACTTTTTGTTAAAGCCGACAGACCCGAACAGCGAATACGGCCGATTAATTACCGGAATTTACGGCGATAAATTAGGCTATCGAAGCGCTGTAACAGACGGATTATATCTCAACGTGCTGGGACAAAAAAGCGAAGAGAGAATGCACACACTGATTGACAAGGTCAAAAGCCTCGATAAGCCGCAGCTCAACGAAGAAATCTCCAAGGCCCTTGCCCTGCTGAACGACGCTGAAAAATGCGATTTCTTCTTAACGATTAACTATGTAAGAATATTCGGCTTTGCCGGAGCGCTTGCTTCTGCAGCATATGTTCCCACTGACGAATCAGAGCAGACCCGGAAGATTTTCGACGGTTCCGCTTTGGTAAGCAAAAGCAATATTGTCGTAGGCGGTACTTGTGATAACGGCGCTTTGAATACGCAGATTGTATTTCCCAAAGAGCATCTTGTCGAACTTATGGAAGCTATAAAAGCCATAAATCCTGTCGGTTTTGAATTCGATAGGCCGCAGACCACGAATTAAAACAACAAAGTCGAATATAAACAATCAGCACCGGTACTAAACGCCGGTGCTTTTTTTTATTCGTCCGGAATAGTTTTTGACGCTGATTTTTTTAACACTAAAACGCGAATACACCAAACCACGAAGAACACAAAAAGCACAAAATGGTGTTTACGGTTTTATTGTTCGTGTGCGGTAGGTTTGCTGCGGGCGTGGGAGAAGTTTGTTCTCTACAGGCCCTTCAGGCGTATCAATCATGCGGGTACCGTCATCGCTGAGCAGGCTGATGTCATTGGCGTCCGGAAACTGAAAGATCGCTTCTGGCGTGATATCGGAGAAAGTGGCCAGCTTATCTTTGTCCTCTGCGGCAAAATCGTAATTGTAGAGATACTGCACCGGGTCATCTTCTCCGTCCAGATGAGAGCCGGCGATGATGAGGTACTCTCCGACGCTGCTGCTGTATTCCATGCTTCGAATGCCCAGGTTGTTGAGGTCGATGAAACACGGATCTTCGAGCACCGGAGCTGCGCCGCTTAGAACTACCGCCTCCGGATTGGCAAGCGGGATGACCAGCGCCATGACCTTACCGCCGATTACGGGTCGGGGGTTACGAAAAGCGATATACATTTTTGAACCATCGGCGGTCGTGCAAAGTCCTTCGATGTTCAGGCCGTTGACCTTCGGGGCCAGATTGGGAATGGTCGCAGGGTCAATGTGGTCGCCTATTGTGCCGATGGCCGCTTCGAGGCCGAGATTCCATATTCTGTCGTACTGTATCAGGTCGTCGATAAGGTTGGCATCGACACCATCGACAACTGCCAAACCGTTCGGTTCGATGGTTGTAGCAAAGAAGCGGTACCGGCTTGGCCAATAGTCCCCATAGCTGCTGCGTCCGTGCGAGGTAATCCAGAAGACGCGGCCGTTATACCAGGTTGCACCTTCGATGTCGGCTTCGGGATGGTTCGTGTCAACGTTGATCGCATCGGAAATATCCGTTTGGCGGTTCGGATCAGATTCGGGCAGGTTCCAGTTATAAACGCGCAACACGTTATCTTCGTCATCAGCCATGATAAAACGCTGCTGGTCCAGGGCCGCTGCCGCCGAAGCATCAGCGGAGTAATAGAACAGCCCATCGGTTCGAACGGTTTGTGCAGGTGTTGGGGCCGTTTCATTCAGCCGGCTGGATGTATCGCGTGCTTTGGCCCGAAAAGAAAGCTCGGTTCCTATGGGAAGGTCTGAGGGAATATACTCCCTGTCATATTGCCAGCCTCTGGAGTAGAGTGTATTTTCGATGCACTCAAAATAGTATTGAACACCGTGGAGGTCATCATCGGTGCTTTTGGCTTTCATTTGAATAAAGCCGCCGTCCTGTATCGCCGGTATATCCGTCCATTGTGAAGGATCGGGCAATGGTGCGGTGTAGTCGAAGCCTTCCAGCCAGAACATCACCAGAATCGCCAGGTCGTACATATCAACCTGTCCGTCAGGAAGAATGTCGGCCGGCAAAGGTTCGCTCTGTGGGAGTACCTGGCTAAGCCATTCTGCTGCCAGTTCGGAAAAGTCTTCCATGTCGACATCACGGTCACAGTCAACATCCCCCGGCAGCCAGCACTGGGCAAGCAGTAAGGTGACCGCATTTCGCAGAAGCTGTTTGCCGGACGGTGTTGCGTTGTCAAAAAAGGTCGAAGGCTTACCTGGCATGGCGAAGTAAATCCGCGGCGTGCCGTTCGGGTCATACAGCGAGCCGTCATAATAGCTGGGTTCGTTGCCGTCAAAGCGGACGATAACCGGCAGGCCGGAACTTTCCGTTGCCAGCGGCGTACCATAACCGACATAAGGCTCATTGGGCGCGGAAAAGTCATGAGGAGAATCGAAAAGAGTAACGCTTCCGCCCGTAATATCTATTCCGCTGAAGATGGGGTCGTTTGGGTCCAGCGCGTTAAATTCTGAAATCAAGACAGGGTATTGGGTTTGGCCGCAGTCGAACCAGTCCCAGTTGTTATGTTGGTTGCTTCGACACACGGAAATACTATGGCTCAGGATAGGAACGGTCAATGAGGCCCAGAAAGCAGAGTCATAATTATAATCACCGCCGGAGTTATCGCTGGAGACAATTATCAGGTCCGCCTGGCTCAGCTCTTGTTTTTCGGTATCGTTTAGAGGCTCATGGTATCGTTTATCATCGATTTCTACATTCGCATTGTCTAAATAAATGTCCTGCAGGAACTCGGCATAACCGTCTTCTGAACTGTCCTGGCTGGTTACAATGATGATGTCGAGCGGCCTTGCCTGCACAACACAACAAGCGGCGAGTATGACTATGACTGAATAGATTTTGCGAATCATCAATGCCCTCAAATAAGCCTTTTTATGTTTATCGGGTGAAAAAGCGGCTTAATGAGGTGATTATACCATAAAATATGCCTAAATTCAATAACTCTGGCTTGCGGGGTGTCGGACAGAGCACACAGAGATATATAGCCAGATAAGGCATAAAAATATTGGGTTTTTTTGGGTTCGTCCTTCTTCGCTAAAGCTACGAAGGATAAATTTTGGCTTTGCCCGCCTGAGGCGGGTGAAAATTGGCTTTGTTTTGGGTTCGTTTTTCGACGAAATCGGCGTTATTGAAGCAAAATCGAGGATAATTGTCTTTGTTTTGCATAAAAAGGTTATTTTTTTCGGCCACTAGTTCGCACAAATTAACACTAAGTAATATAGATACAAAAAACTCAATGCTGTAAAAGGATTTAGGATGTAAAATTGGTCGAATCATGGTTTTTTTAAGGATTTCCTTCGGATGGTTTGGGTTGTTTGAGAATATTATACTAACTTGATACGTATTATACCACAATGTAAAACAGTTGTCAAGAGAAATCTTTGGATTTTATTAAAAAAAGTTGTTTTTTCGATATACGATATACGAGTCACCCGTCTTCGTCCCGTTGAATCGGTACTACGCCAAGGCAGGCAAGCGACGAGTTTACCCCTTGAGATTAACGAAAAGCGGAGTAATATTAACCACGAATTAACACAAATGAACACTAAATTGTAACCACGGATTTCACGGATTTACACGGATTTTTCAATCTTCAATAATCAATATTCAATAAAAAACCCCTTGAGACTGATGAAAATCGGGAGATTATTAATCGCTGACTTCGCAGATTTATCTGATTAAAGAATGAATAAACTAATCCGGAAGGAAAATGAAAGAAGAATTGGCAGAAGGGAGAAAGTAAACGGCCCGCGGCACAGGTCCACGGGCTAATCGAAAACGAGAATATGCCCCACCCACGGGTGGTGGGGCTAATCAATTTTTAATTTGTTAAATAACAATACATTATTTATCATCGCCTCTATGTCTAAAATCGTTGGATATATGATTACATGGACAACATACGGCAGCTGGCTGCCGGGTAATGAAAAAGGTTATGTTGAAAACGGCAAAATTCTTGAAGGCAATATAAAACTTTTAGAAAAAAATAAAAACCGACAGAAAACCAATACCGTAAAACTCAATAAAACTGAAAAACAGATTGTCAGAAACACAATTCTTTCCGAAGCGGAAAAAATCGGACACAAAATTGAAGGACTGATAGTATATTCGAACCATATTCACTTATTGGCAAGACCTCACAAAGAATCCATCGAAGGGATAGTTGGAAGATATAAAAGTATTACTACCAGTGTACTTTGGAAACACGGCCGACAAGGCCGAATCTGGACCAAAGGTTATGACAAACGATTTTGTTTTACTGAAGAAGATATCACAAAGAGAAAACTTTATATCAACAAACACTAAAGATTAGCCCCGCCACCCGCGGGCGGGGCTGTTTTTATTCTTTCAAATTCCGACATTTTATCTTCTGACTTATGAACTAACTTTTGTGAATAACTGTCCATTTTTATCTTTGGCAATAAAAAAGGGAGGCGCGCCGAAATTGTCCGCCTTTATTCACAGTTCAAGGGGGTTCCCGGAACTTAAACTCCCCTCGATACAGAAATTCTCTTAGGTCTGACCAATAGCTGTGACTATAGGTTTTTTGGGTTATCTAAGAGTCGCTATATCTCAGAGACGCGCCGCCTTCAAAAGGTGTTTCAACATATAAACTCCTTTCTGGAGCGACTTATCGCCTCCCATATTTTTCTTTACTTTCAAAAAGAGCTGGTGGGCTGTGTCCACCCTACAAATTCAAAAATATATTTTTCTTTTATTAAAAAAAATCCGTGTCAATCCGTGGTTGCTATTCGTCCTTCGCTTCGAACTCTGCGTCGATGACGTCGTCATCCTTTTTTCTTTTTACATCGCCTTCGGGCGGCGGGCCTTGCTGTTGTTCTGGCTGCGGGCCTGGTTCGCCCTGAGGCGGGGCCTGTCCGGTCTGTTTCTTCGCTGCATCTTCGTATAGCACCTTGCCAAGCTCCTGGGCGGAGTTGTTGAGGTTTTCAACGGCCTTTTTTATAGCGTCTGCGTTGTCGCCTTTGACGGCTTCTTTTAGATTATTCAGCGCGTTTTCGATATTACCTCTTGCCTGGGCCGACACCTTCTCGCCGTGCTCTTTAAGTGTTTTTTCTGTCGCGTAAACAAGCTGGTCGGCCTGGTTCTTAAGGTCAACGACCTCTCTGCGTTGTCTATCTTCGGCTTCGTGAGATTCAGCGTCCTGTGTCATCCTGCTAATATCATCGTCGCTCAGGCCGGAACTTGACTGAATCTTAATCGACTGCTCCTTGCCGGTCGCCAGGTCCCTGGCGGAGACATTCAGTATGCCGTTGGCGTCGATATCGAATGCCACTTCAATCTGCGGAATTCCTCTCGGAGCAGGCGGCATTCCGGTCAACTGGAACCTTCCAAGCGTCCTGTTGTCTTTTGCGAACCCTCTTTCGCCCTGCAGGACATGAATATCCACGCTCGTCTGATTGTCCGCGGCGGTGGAGAAGATTTCCTTCTTGCTCGTTGGAATAGTAGTGTTCTTTTCAATGAGCTTTGTCATAACGCCGCCAAGCGTTTCGACACCGAGTGAAAGCGGCGTAACATCGAGAAGCAGAATATCTTTTACGCCTTCGTCCCCTGCCAGTACCGCCCCCTGGATAGCGGCACCCATAGCGACAACTTCATCGGGATTAAGGCTCTTGTTCGGCTCTTTGCCGAAAAGTGATTTGACTATTGCCTGAACCTTCGGAATACGTGTCGAGCCGCCTACTAAAAGCACCTCTTGAATATCTTTCGAACTGAGCTTGGCATCTTCAATAGCCTTGATACACGGATTTTTCAGCCTGTTGAAAATAGGTTCGGCAAGCTGCTCGAATTTACTCCTGGTAATTGTAATCTGCAGATGCTTCGGGCCGCTGGCATCTGCCGTGATAAACGGCAGATTTACCGTCGCTTCGACCTGGGTACTGAGCTCACATTTTGATTTTTCAGCGGCCTCTTTTAGTCTCTGATGCGCCATCGGGTCCTGACGCAAGTCGATACCTTCTATCTTTTTGAACTCATCGGCAAGATAATTAATCAGGACCTCATCGAGGTCGTCACCGCCGAGGTGCGTATCGCCGTTGGTGCTGAGCACCTCGAACACATTATCGCCGATATCGAGGATTGAAATATCGAATGTTCCGCCTCCGAAGTCGAAGACAGCAATTTTTTCGTTCTTTTTCTTTTCAAGGCCATAAGCCAGTGCCGCCGCGGTCGGCTCATTGATGATTCGCTCCACTTCCAGGCCGGCGATTTTGCCGGCGTCCTTTGTGGCTTGTCGTTGAGCGTCGTTGAAGTAAGCCGGTACTGTAATAACAGCTTGTGTTATTGTCTCGCCGAGATAGTCTTCGGCGCTCTTTTTCAAATCCTGCAGAATCATCGCCGAGACCTCAGGCGGCGTATATTCCTTTTCGCGCACTTTGACTTTTACCAGCTCCTGCGGCCCACCTGTGATTCCGTAAGGCACGAGTTTTTCTTCGCTGGAGACCTCGTTATGCCTTCTGCCCATAAACCGCTTAATCGAAAAAACAGTATTCTGCGGATTCGTCACCTGCTGATGCCTGGCAATCTGCCCGACCAGCCTCTCGTTTTTATCTGTGAACCCGACCACAGAAGGAGTAATACGTGAGCCGGATGAGTTGACCAGCACCTTGGGTGCCGAGCCTTCCATAACGGCGACGACCGAGTTTGTAGTTCCTAAATCTATTCCTATTATCTTAGCCATAAGCTGCTTCCTTTCGCTCAAATCTATTTATAAAACTATCATGGTAATATGTTCGCAAAAGCTGTGCCAGCAGGCCGAATCCGCAGGGCTTATAACATAAGTCTTTATATATCAAAGGGATACTAAAAAAGTGTTTCTTTGGGACATATTAGTTTTGTGGTGAATTATGCCATTTTGGCAGGGAAATTATGAGTTGCTGCTGAGAGTTGAGCGGATGATTTTGGCTCTAAGTGCGTCACGGTCGGCAGGGTCGAGGATCTTGCCACTGTTTACCTGTAAATGTGCGGGCAGGGTCAGCAGAAAAAGGCGGTTAATCGTACGGATAGAAAGTTTTTCGGAACTTCCTTCCCCCGCCGCCAATGCATAGATGCTCTCGATGCCGGGCGTCAACGCACCCATGTGCTCGTGCATGTTGATACCAAGGCGAAGATGACTGAGCAGCAAAAGGGCTTCCTGCGAGCTGATAAGATGAGCACTTTTCAGCAAGGCCATAGCTCGCGAGATTTTGTCATCGAGCAAACTGCTTTGAGACAGTAAGAGTTTTTTCCTCGCGGCTTGTTCGAACTGGGCGATTTCAGGAATAATCTCTTTCTCAAAACGTTCCACCATTTCAATCTCTGAGATACCGAGAGTCACCTGGTTTGAGAGCTGATAGAAATCGCCTGTAGCTTCGGTGCCTTCTCCAAAGAGTCCTCGGACGGCGAGGTCGAGGTCTTTGGCGGCGTTGAGAAATTTCTCAATCTGGCCTGTCATTTTCAAAGCAGGCAAATGCAGCATTACCGAAATTCTGATTCCTGTTCCGAGATTTGTCGGACAGGCGGTGAGATATCCGAATTTCGGACTGAAGGCGAATTTCAGTTTTTTCTCTATCATATCGTCGATTTTGTTTATCTGCTCGTAACAGGCGGAAAGCTGCAAGCCGGCTTTTAATACCTGTAATCTGAGGTGGTCTTCTTCGTTTATCATAGCGGTAAAGCACTGGCTTTTAGCGATGACGGCACCTCGCGGGCCTTTTCCGAAGGCGTGGTTTCTGCTGATAAGGTGTCTTTCCACGAGGAAGTTTCTGTCGAGGACGGGAGCTTTATCAACACTCATATAAAAAATCTTGTCACCCAAATCGAGCGCCATTACAACCTGCCTTAGCTTTTCGAGGATTTGTGTTTTTTCCTCATCGCTGCATCGTGTGAGAAATTTATGCCCTGCCAGGTTCCGCGCAAGGCGTATCCTGCTTGAAATAACGACGTCTGCCAACGGACCTGTTCCGTTGAACCATTCGTTTACATCATTGCTTATGTCAGTCAGTTTCATATTCGTATATCGTATGTTGTATATTTAATTTTCGAGTTTGTTTATTTTGTCCCGCAAATGAGCGGCAGTTTCATAGTCTTCGGCTTTTATAGACGTTTCGAGTTTCTGCTTCATTGCGAGTAATTCGGTCTGTCTTTTCGTATCAGCAGGAGCGCTTACCGGAACTTTACCGCAGTGTGTCGTGCTTGACTGGTGGGCCTTTTCAATCAGAGGTGTCAGCGCCTTTTCAAAGACTTCGTAGTCGTTCGGACAGCCTAACAGGGATTCCTTTCTGAACTGCTCGAGAGTATAACCACAGCAGGGACAGACGACATCTTTTTGTGAGTCGATAGCGATTTCATCATCCGCCGGAGCCGAGGCGAGCAGGTTGCTGAGCAGCTCGTTGAGTGACATCTGGCTCTTGGCGGCGATTCCCTGCTCGACGGCACAGCCCTGGCAAAGGTGCATTTCGACCCTTTTGCCGTCGGATATCTCGGTCAGGTGTATAGTCGCTTCGTGTTCTTTGCAAATCTGGCACAGCATAAAGTCTGTCCTTCTATTGGCCTATTATATCAGAAATCAAGGTGTTTCAGCACAATACTTTATAAAAACCCGATATTATTGGTCTATCGGCCAAAAAGCCGCTGCCGCAGTAATAAATCGTCAATTTTCGACTCTTACTACAGGTGAGATTTTTTATCCTGAAAATATACCCGTGCAGCCGTGGGATTCGGCAACCGTTATATGGTCGAGTTTGACATTACCGGTGAGGATTTTTTCAAATTTTTCATAAAAATATTCAGCTATCACTTCTGCGGTCTGGCCTTTTTGTCGGAAATATTCAATCCGGCCGAGATTTTTGCCGCTTAGCTTGTTTGCTGTTTCGTCGAGCGGTTTGGCTAAATCGAGAAAATCCATTACCATATTTTTATCGTTTAATTTTTCCGCCGAGACCTTTGCTGATACAGCAAAGTTATGATTGTGCACAGGTTCATTCGAACCGTCGGGTAACTGTACACTGTGGCCTGCCCAGAAATGAGTTTGCACGGTTATGGAATACACGCTTTAGCCCCCTGCCGTTACTTTGATTCGTTCAGTCTGCCTGTTTCTTTCAATCTCCTGCGAAGTCTTTCGTAAACATTTTTCGGAATCAGGTTAGACACATCGCCTCCTAAGGCAGCGACTTCCCTAATCATTGTCGAAGTGGTAAAGCCGTACTGCGCCGAGGTCATCACAAAAATGGTCTCGATACCGGCAACAGCCCTGTTGGTCATTGCGAGCTGGAATTCGTACTGGACATCGGTGAGGCTTCGCAGGCCTCGGAGGATGACGTCGGCTTTTTTCTGAGCGGCGTACTCGACGGTAAGACATTCGAAACCCTCAACGGTAACACCGGGGATGTCCTTTACAAGCTCTCTTATCATTTCGACGCGTTCGTCAGGCGTAAAGAGCGGATTTTTAATCGGACTTCTGCCGACAGCGACTATCAGCTCATCGAACAGGTTGATACCTCGTTGTATAACGTCCAGATGGCCGTTTGTAATCGGGTCAAATGAACCCGGGAATATAGCTCGTACGTATTTTCTTGCCATAAATCACCTCAGTTTACTCGTCGCTCGTATATCGTATGTTGTATGTCGTTCATTGAAACCGACTGCGTCGGCATAATTGTAATCTTTATTATATCCTGCAAAATCCGATTTACAAAGCTTAATTTTGTTGTAGTGGAAGGGAGCTTTAATTAAATATATGGCGCAGCGCCTCCGCACTGAAGCGCTGCGCCGTTATGAAACCTTCTTTCCCATCGGTTCCCAACGTTTTAATTATTTAGGGACTACTTTTATGGTATCGCTGCCGGAGAAGCAGCGGTCATCTTTGAGCCAGCCTACCACTTCGACTTCATGCCGGCCCGGGCCTAACAGGCCGCAGAGCTGTCTCAGGTCGAATACGCCGAGGATATAAGTAATTGAATGGTGGCCGCGTTTAATATCGAATGCGAACTGGTAACGGGATTGTAATTCGCACGGATAGAACATAAGTTTTTCAGTACGGTCGAAGTCGGAGGCCGATATGCCCTGCGGCAGAATGAACATCGCAAAACACATTCTCCGTCTAACCTTTGGATTCAAAGCCTTTGGAATCATAAACAGCCTTGCATTTAGACATTGGGGCGCCTGGAACTCATAGCACCCCATATCAATTCTGCCTTCGCTGACTCGCGGATTGCCGTCTAAATCATTGGGGCAATTGGGCTCAAGAACATAATTCGGATCGCCTGCGTTGATGCAAAGCGATTCTGGTTTAAGATGATAATCCCCTTCAAGCCAGAAGTCATCTGATGGATGAGGATGAACGTTTGGATCCCAATGGCCAGGATCAATAAAGCAGGGATCAGTGAATATGTTTCCAACTTCGAATTCATACTTTCCATTCCAGCTTACTTTAATCCCAGGCTCTTTATCTGAGTGCTGGATGTCACAATAACGCATGGCAAGTCGAGACGTGTAATCATGTGACCCATACAAATTTGCCTGAGGCCCAGAAGTAGCAACATTACCGTAAAGAATGCAATTAGACATTTCTAATTCAGATGTTTCGAGGTTAATACCACCACCATAGTGAGCCTTATTTTCGATAATAGTACAAGATTGCATTGCTATAGTAGAGTAACCTCTGCAGTCGACTCCGCCGCCACAAGAAGCGGAGTTTCCCGCTATTAGACAGTTGGATATAGTTAAATGTCCTATATTGCCATGATAATATGGCGCATCGCCAAATAATCCAATGCCTCCCCCATAACGGTCTCTAGCTTTATTTTGTGTTATTACACTATTCTCGACTAGTACATTTCCACCACTAATGAATATGCCTGCTGCACCGCTGCCGCAACCTGCAGAATAATTATTGTGGACATAACACTTTGAAATCACTGCGTTGCTGTCAATCAGAGCGATTGCACCATACGCAGCAGCATTATTTTCGATATGACATTTTTCAATCCACGGGCTGGCGCCTTCACATAATATTGCTCCACCTTCTCCATTCTGAAGATAATTAAAGTTTCTGATTGTGATACCTGACAAGACTGAAGTAAATGATTCATCACTGTTAAACAAAAAGCCCCTATGAGGGTCATAACGATTGTTTTTACCTTCAATAACAGTTGAAGCTACGATATTGGGGTCGTTAGGGTCTGTACTTCGAACAGTAATTTTTTTGCCAAGAAAATCGATGTCTCGGTTTCCATCGCCGGTGTAAACGCCCGGCAATAAAACAATTTCGTCGCCATCGTTGATGGCATCGATAGCGGCCTGGATTGTGGGGTAGTCGCCAGTTCCGTTGGCATCAACGTAAAAAGTCCTGGAAACAGTCTCATACCACCATAAATGAGGATAATCCCTTCTCTCTTTAATCGTCCAGATGGGGGTATCGAAGTCCCAGTTGACAAAGCTGCTTTTTAATTTCATTTGTTCATCTGTAAGTGGAGTTCCAAATCCGTTATCAGGGCCGCCACCGTCATTAGGATTAAGGAAATAGCTGGAGATAACCGGTTTTCCACCATTTTCACCACACAGGCCGCCGAGGGATTCATCGCCTGTAACCGGGCCGGTTGCATAGCAGTTGATTATTATGCCGTACCTATTTGTGCTGTTCCTATTTACTCCACACAGGCCACCGAGCATAGATGAATTATCACCGCCGGTAACAAAGCCGGTTGCATAACAGTTAGTAATAGTACTGGCGTAATTGTATCCGCATAGACCGCCAAGACGATGCGAAGCGACACCACCAGTGGTAGAGCTAGTTGAGAAACAATAGTTGATTGTACTATAGTAGCTATATCCTTCGCCGCACAGGCCGCCAAGGCATTCCGAACCTTTACCGGCGATGACAGAGCCAGTTGAGAAGCAATCGCTGATTATTCCGCAATTCCGTCCGCAAAGTCCACCGAGCCACTGTGAATAATCACCGCCGGAAACAGAGCCGGTTACATTGCAGTTGCTGATTGTGCCATAGCCGGTTGGGCCAGAGGTATTTACTCCGCACAGGCCGCCGATGTAATTTGAATTATCACCGCCGGTGATATTTATATCGGCAATTTTGAGATTTTTTACAATACAGCCCTGGCCAAGCTGTCCGAACAGGCCTAAGTAGTCATTTCCCACCCCTTTGTCGTCGATAAGAATTGAAAAAATTGTGTGATTGTTGCCGTTAAAGATACCAGTGAATGGTGTCCCCTGGAACCAAGACGATTCACACACGTCGGGAGCAATAACTGCGGTGGTGTAAGAGTAATCAGCCATATTGATATCGGCGGTCATTTTGAAATGTTTTGACCAGTCGCTGGAATTGTCGCCAATAGAGTTTAAGTCCTCAGGAGTGGAAATCAGATACGGGTTTTTTGCTTCGCCGTTACCGCCGGAGTACTTGGCATAACTGACGGCGGTTAAAAATAAACAGCTAATTAGAATTGATTTGATGATTGCGATTTTCATTTTCCTGCCCTTTCAAAATAGATATGAATGTATAATAACGGCGCAGACTCCCAGCCTGCCCCATTTTAACGGTGTTAAACTGCTTTTTTCCTCTTTGACGCATCTTGCAAGGCCTCCGCAATGCAAAATACACGAAATACTAGCCTGAAATGTCAAACAGCTCAATTTTTGAGGAAGGCAGGTATGATATGAATATGACTAATTATGACAATAACAAATTATAATATTTGTCTGCCTTCCAAACTGACCTATATATTACACTATAGGCGATATGGATTGCAAGAAAAATCTTAAAAAAAATATATGAAATTTTAATAAATGGTTATTATTGCTTGTTTTCTTCTTTTGGAGCGAGGGTGACGGGAATTGTCAGCCGGAATGTCGCGCCTTTATCAGGCTCACTCTCCAGGCCGACAGTGCCTGCAAGCAGAATGGAAAGCTCTTTACTAAGAGCCAGTCCCAGGCCTGAGCCTTCACTTCTGCGAATAATAGAGCCGTCGGCCTGTCTGAATTTTTCGAAAATGGCCTGCTGATCCTCTTTTGCTATGCCGCAGCCGTTGTCCTTTACTGAAAAGCGAACCATCCTTTCTTCGGTTACGCCAGCGTTGATTTCGATTCTGCCTTTTTCGGGAGTGAATTTAACGGCGTTACTCATAAAATTATAGAGTATCTGTCGAACCTTGCCGATGTCGGTATTAAGGTCGGGGATATTATCCTCAACAGTCAGACGAACTTTAATTTTCTTGTTTTTTGTCATTACCGAAAACGATGAGACAAGCTCATCGCATAATCCTTTAGCCGAGCCTTTTTCGATATGAATTTTCATTTTGCCTGCTTCTGTTTTGGCCAAATCGAGCAGGTCGTTAATCATATTGAGCAGCGTTTTCCCTGCGGTGATTATGTTCTCGGAGTATCTTTCGGTTTTTTCCTTATTCGGGCCTGTAGCTTTTGTCTTCAGGATATCGGCAAAACCAAGGATTGAATTTAAGGGAGTGCGGAACTCGTGGGACATATTTGCGAGAAATTCACCTTTGACTTTGTTGGCTTTAAACAGCTCAATGTTGCGTTTGCTCAGCTCGGCGATTTTTTCATCGAGTTGTTTGTTCGAGTTGCGAAGGCGCTGCTGAGTTTCCTGCAGACCGTCAAGCATGTGGTTAAAAGCCTCGGCGAGCTTTTCGTATTCATCGCGGGTGCTAATCGAGCTTCGTATATCGAGGTTACCCTCGGCGACGTTGTTCGCCAGTGCCCGCAGTTGCCTGATAGGCCTTAAAATCACCCTCTGGGTAATCCAGTAGAAGGCGATTACGGCACCTGCGAACGCAATAAGCCCGGAAAAGATAGTCCAGATAATATTCCAAAGCTTCGTTTCGACAAAACTAAACTCACTGGCAGGCCTGCTGATTACGGCTACCCCGACAATTTGATTGTGGCTGAAAGGCATGGTACCGCCCGGAGGATAAAACTGATCTGCCCTGAATATCCGAACGTAATCGGCGTAAAGGGTGCCGTCACGAGTGGTAAAGCTTACGGCGTGGTCTTCGGTTTCCCGCTTTCTGAGCCTTGTGATTAATTCCTGCTGGTTTTCAGTGAGGGAAGAAATAACTTTTCCATACTCCGGCTCTGTTGCGGGAATCCACATAGTGTCGGCATTATTCGCATCAGACACCGCAGCCGCCTCCGAAGGGGGAGAAAGCAGCAACTGTTTTTCTGTAAAGCGGTAATGATGGAGCATTCTGAGCAGGCATTGGGAACTGGAGTATCCCGCCCGCAGAACGGTACTTTTTGTCAATTGCGTCATCCAGACATAAGGAATGAACAGTGCCAGAACCAGGATGAGCACCACTGCCGCGCCGAACGCCAGCCGGCATTTTTCTGCAAGTGATAAAGGCGACAATCTTAAAAATACAAGAATGCGATGCCAGATTATTGTTATTTTTCTCGGCATTGATTTGTCACCAAACGAATTAAAATATTATTTATCTTCCTTTTCCTCTACGGCGTGTAGGTGCTTCTGCGTTCTGAGGTTCAGCTCGTCAAGCTGCTTCTGGTCAACATCGCTCGGTGCGCCGGTCATCAGGCACTGGCCTTTCTGTGTTTTTGGGAACGGAATGACATCCCTGATATTATCAGTGCCGGTAAGCAGCATAATCATCCTGTCGAGACCAAAAGCAATACCGCCGTGAGGCGGAGCGCCGTACTCAAGAGCTTTTAAGAAAAAGCCGAATCTGTCGGCGGCCTGCTTATCGGAGATATTCAGGAGCTTAAAAACCTTTCTCTGAACTTCGGGCTGGTGGATACGGATACTGCCGCCGCCTATTTCCGAGCCGTTGACAACGATATCGTAAGCCTGTGAGAGAATACCGGCAGGGTCGCTGTCGAGCTTTTCCAAATCTTCCGGCACAGGTGCGGTGAAGGGGTGATGAAGCGAATCGAAACGCTTTTCGCCCTCGTTCCACTCAAAGAGAGGAAAACCCACAATCCAGACAAAATCAAATGCTTTTGGGTCATATAATTTCAGTTCACGTCCCAAGCGGCAGCGAAGAGGCGCCAGAGCCTTGTTAGCAATATCTTCTGTATCGGCGACGAACAAGAGCAGGTCGTCTTCTTTCGCGTCAAAAACTTCTATAATTTGCTGGAGATGCTCCGGCGTGAAAAATTTGGCGATACTGCTGGCGAGGGTAAGCTTGCCGTCTTCAGTTTTAGTTTTGAACCAGGCAAGACCCTTGGCGCCGTAGTCACCGACAAACTTTGTAAGGGTTTTTTCAATGTCACTACGAGAGTATTTGCCGCCGCCGGAAGCGCAGAGACCTTTTACCACACCGCCCTTTTCCACGGTCGAAGTAAAAACTTTAAATGTACTCTTTGCAGCGATATCGGTGATGTCTTTCAGCTTCATATCGAATCGCAGGTCGGGTCTGTCTATACCGTAATTGTCCATAGCCTCTTTGTAAGACATTCTCTTCATTGGCGTCATTACATTGATATCGAGGATTTCTTTCCAGATTTTGGCGACGAGCTTTTCGTGAACACCGATTACATCATCTGTATCGACAAAACTCATCTCAACATCGATTTGCGTGAACTCAGCCTGGCGGTCGGCGCGCGGGTCTTCATCCCTGAAACATCGGACTATCTGATAATAGCGGTCGATACCGCTTATCATTAATATCTGCTTGAAAAGCTGCGGTGACTGCGGCAGAGCATAAAAGCTGTTACTAAGCAGCCTGCTCGGCACGAGAAAATCGCGGGCGCCTTCGGGCGTGCTCTTGGCCAGCATCGGTGTTTCGATATCCCAGAAGCCCAGCTCATCGAAGTAATCTCTCGTGATTTTACTGACATGGTACCTTGTGCTTATTCTTTTTTGCACTTCGGGTCTGCGCAGGTCGATGTAGCGGTTGACTAAGCGGACTTCCTCGTTGGTTTTTTCGGCGCTGCCGATTTCAAAGGGTGGCGTTTTGGCGGTGTTTAAGATTTCCATCTCTTCGATGATAACCTCTATTTGGCCTGTGGGCAGCTTGGGATTTTCCATGCCTTCTGTTCTGGGGCGGACTTTGCCTTTTGCGGCTATAACCCATTCATCGCGGACAGTCCGGGCAATCTTATGTGTTTCAGCCTGAAAGTCGGGATCGAAGACAAGCTGCAAAAGGCCGGAGCGGTCGCGAAGGTCAACGAATACTAAATTACCGTGGTCGCGATAAGAATGTACCCACCCTGCTACAGTTACCTGGCTGCCTACATCATCAATTCTCAGTTTGCCTAAAGTATGTGTTCTTTTCAGCATTTGTTTTCTCTTGTATTTATTTAATAAAATAGTCGTCGTACCCGACGACTGCTAAACGGGTATTGAGTTAAACCACCGTTTACAAGGAAGTTAGGATACTCTAAAGGCGGGTATTAGTCAATAATAAGACTTTTATCGTTTATCGTGTCGCTTCCGTCTTCGCCCTGCGGGCTTCCGCCTATGCTTATAAGCTACGGCGGATAAAACGCCGGACAGGTGCGCTCCACGCTTGTTGTTTGTATTCACTGAAAAATTCTTACCCGCCTAATCAAAATCGTGTATAATACCTGTCCTGGAATTTGTTGCTTAAAAAAGGCCAAA
The DNA here is from genome assembly GCA_016930645.1 of Sedimentisphaerales bacterium. Taxonomy (GTDB): domain Bacteria; phylum Planctomycetota; class Phycisphaerae; order Sedimentisphaerales; family Anaerobacaceae; genus JAFGGH01. The sequence continues at coordinate 1,281 of JAFGGH010000026.1, read as the reverse complement.
AAACAAAGGAGAATTATGTCAGGTCACTCACACTGGTCCGGTATAAAGTATAAAAAGGCGGCGAACGACGCCAAGCGCGGCAAGGTCTGGAGTAAGGTGGCAAGGCTGATAATAGTCGCGGCAAAAAAAGGCGGCGGCGACCCTTCGGCAAATCTGTCGCTTCGTTATGCAATCGATAAGGCAAAAGCCGCTAATATGCCCAAGGACACCATTGAAAAAGCTGTCAAAAAAGGAACCGGCGAACTCGAAGGCCAGGCGTTCGAAGAGAATTTATACGAAGGCTACGGGCCGGGCGGCGTGGCGATTATGATTGAAGCGCTCACAGATAACCGCAGCCGCACCGCGCCTGAGATTAAAAAGATATTCGAGCGGCGAGGCGGCTCGCTCGGTACAAGCGGATGCGTGAACTGGATGTTCAAAAAGAAAGGGCTGATTACCGTCAACCGGTCCGACGCTGACGAAGATGAACTTATGGAGATAGCGCTATCGGCGGGAGCGGAAGATATGACCACGGATTCCGATATTTTCGAGATTACCTGCGACCCCTCCGGTTACGAAGGACTGAAAAACGCGCTGGAGGAAAAAGAGATAATAATGCAGATAGCGGAAATTTCTATGATACCGGAAAATAATGTGGCTGTTGGTGATAAAGATACGGCACGGAAGATTCTTGGCCTGATGGAAGATTTTGAAGACCATGAAGATGTTCAAAATGTCTATTCAAACTTCGACATACCAGACGAGATAATAGCGGAAATTCAGTAGATGCTCAATGACAAATTAACACAAAGTCACTAAAGGGGTGCCCGTCAAGTTTGTAGGTAGATTTTTCAGGCAGCCAAGGGCTTTTGTGACCATAGTTCGTCCCATCTTTTATTCAGCCATGCCACCCGCAAGGCTAATGTTGCTGACGAGCCAGCACGGCTCCAGATCATACCAGATTGCTTTAAGCGTTTACCAACCACATGCTTACAAGCCCCTTCGACCGCACCGGAACCTATATCGTAGCCATTTGCTCTAAACACATCATAACGCATTTGTTCTTCATTAGTCGAAATATACCTAATCAATATATCCATTGCCTCTCGTTTAGCACCACGGTATTTTTTACGCTGTTCTTTCAAATCATCAAGCAGCTTTTTCGTCCAGCCATCCCACAACAAATCCAATCGTTTTTTAACCCATTTGCCGGTCTGCTCTGTGCCTTCGCCAAACAGTTTCTTGCCGCAATCCCATACATGTTCTGAGGCGTGATACCAATCTATAATAAATGTTGCTCTG